>JAGQJP010000850.1 GCA_020430585.1 Myxococcales bacterium
CAACATCTCGACGTCCGGCTCGAGCGCCGCCAGGCGCAGAACGCGCTGCAGCGCTCGCTCGTCACCCTCGCCGAGCAAGATGTTGTCTCGCAACGACTCGGAGAACAGGAACGCCCGCTGCGGTACGAGCACCATCGCTCGGCGCCAGGCGTCGAGGTCGATCTCCCGCACGTCGACGCCATCGACGAAGACGCGTCCCGCGGGCGGGTTCTCCAGCCGCGCGATGCAGCGCAGCAGCGTCGATTTTCCCGCGCCCGTCGGCCCGAGGATGCCGAGCGTGGTGCCCGCAGGGAGCGTGAGCGAGACCGAGCGCAGCACGGGCTGTGCGCTGCCCGAGTAGGAGAACTCGAGATCCCGCAGCTCGAGCGCGGGGGGGCGTGGGGGAGCCGAGCGGTGGTGTTCCCGATCGGGGCGATCCGGCTCGGGCAGCACCACCTCTTCGATGCGCTCCAGCGACGCCTGGGACTGCTTGACGATCGCGAAGAGGAAACCGACGCCGCGCGCCGGGCTGGCCATCAAGGCGACGAGGGTCGTGAAGGCGACCAGCTCGCCGACGGAGATCTCGCCGCGAATCGCCATCGGCCCGCCGACGAAGAGCAGGGTGAAGACGTTGATCGCGATCGCCAGAAAGAGCACGGGCCCGACGACGGTGCGCAGATTGGCGCGCTTGAGCATCGTCGACATGTAGGCCTCGTTGCGCCCACGGAAGCGCTCGATGAAGGCTCCCTCGGCGGTGAAGCTCTGCACGGTGGCGATCCCTTCGTAGCTCGAGAGCACGTGGTCCGAAAGCGCGCCGAGCTCGACTTGCATCCGCTTGACCAGGAAGAAGAGCTTGCGGATGAAGAGCTGGTTGATGAAGAGCGAGACCGCGAGCGGAGCGATCATCCAGGTCGTCAGGCGCGGCGAGATGCGCGCCATCTGGGTCAACGAGAGCGAGAGGACGGCGACGACGTTGACGATCTGGAGCGCGGCGAAGCCCGCCAAGAGTCGCAGCGCCGAGATGTCGGAGGAGAAGCGGCTGACCAGATCTCCCGTGGCGAAGCGGCGAAAGAAGGGTGGCTGCTGCTCGAGCAGCCGAGCGAACACGTCGTCCTTCAGCTGCGCCTCGATCAGGCGTCCCGGGGTGAAGAAGAGGATCCGCGAGGCGGTGCGGACGAGGATGATCCCGATCCCCATCAGGGCGATCAGCAACGCTTTTTGGCCGATCGCCGCCTGTGGTCGGGCGAACTGATCGATCGCTTCGGCGAGGACGACCGGAATGCTGACGGCGAGCCAGTTCGTCGCGACGAGTGCGAGAATTCCGCCCAGGTACCAGGCCCAGTAGCGAGCCATGTAGCGGCGCATGAAGGAGAATACCGAGGTCACCTCGACATTGGACCATTTCGTCGCCTCTGGTGCAACATCGATGTGCGCGAGGCTGGTTCGACCTCTCCGTCGCAGCGTCGGATGGTTGACATATCGGCTTCTGCCCACGATGATCATCACAGCGACGACGAAGAGATCGACGTATCGGATGGGATGGAGTGCAAGGATCGTCAGGATGAGCTCAAGGGTCGGGCAACGACATCGAAGGGCGGACGGCCGCTCGCGTCGATGGCGCGTCGCGTCGGTGTGGCTGCTCGTCGTCTGGCTGGCGATCCTCGCCGTGGGCTGCATCTCGGATCGACGGCTGATCATCCGACCCGATCTTGCGGGTCTGGACGCTGAAGAGGGGAGCGACGTCGGCTCGGACGCGACGCTGCCCGACGACACCTCGAGCACGGCCGACCTCGGCGACAGCGGCGAGGCGGTCGACCAATCCGTCGCCGAGACGAGCGATGGCGGCACAGACGACGTCCCTTTTACCGATGGAGCGTCCGAGACGCTGACGCCGGTCATCGCCACGATCGAGCCTGAGATCGCGAGCCTCGAGTTCCAGATCTCCCCCGACAGCCAGCGCGTCGTCTACCTGAAGGACTCGAACGGTGTGGTCTTCACCCAGATCGACCTGATGGTGGCGCCGATCGGCGGAGGGACGGCGCTACGGCTCTCCCACGAGCACCCGCTGCTCGAGAATTACGGCGTATCGCAGTTCTCGGTCACCTCCGCTTTGACGGTCGTCTTCGAAGGCGACACCGAGCCGGGCGCTCCCGCCGGGATTTTCGTCGTCCCGATCCTCGGCGGCGAACCGACGCGCGTGTCGGGAAAAAACCTATCGGAGGGGTTCGTCGTCTCGGCGGACGGGCAGCGCGTGGTCTTCGCGGTTCCCGACCAGGGGAGTTACGGCGTGTTCCGAACGCCCGTTCAGAACCCCGATCCGGGGCCGATTGGGAAGCACTACACGCTGGCGTCCGTCGACAGCTACGCGATCACGCCCAACAGCTCCTTCATCGTTCACATCGGGCCGGGCGACGCCGGGCTAAGACAGCTCTTCGCGACCAACATCATCGCCGGGCTACAGAACGCGCTCTCGACCGTCGATGAGTCGGTCTCGTCGTTCCAGATCAACAGCACCTCGACTCGCGTCGTCTTTCAGGCCGAGACGGCGGCCGGTCTGCGCAATCTCTACTCCGTCGCCACCGACGGGACCGGCAAGAAGACGCTGCCCAGCGGTCCCATCGTCGGACTGGGCGCTTTCGACATCGGCGGTTTTCGGATCAGCCCCGACGGCGCCACGGTCGTCTTCGTCGGCGATCCCGAGCTCGACGGCGTGATGCGGCTCTACTCGGTGCCGACCAACGGAGGTCTCCAGCACACCCTCTCGCTCACCGACGCTCCCGACGTCACCAAACGCGTCGACCCGGCGCTCGTACGCTTCAGCGAGGACAGCCGTCGGGTCGTCTTCGCGGGTGACCTGGAGACCGACGGCGTCGTGCGCCTCTACTCCGCTCCGCTGCCCGACGGGCCATCGATTCCGCTGCTGCCGAGCGATCGCCCCGCTCTCTCCGTCGTCTCGCGCAGCGGGTCGACCTTTCGAGTCGTCGGTGGCCGCGTCATCTTCGTTGGCGCCAGCGGTGCAGGTACCGAGACGCTCTACGCGGTGCCCGTCGAGGGGGGCGAGCTGGTCACGCTCAGCGAGTCGCCGATCGCCGCGTTCGAGCCCGCGCTGATCCCCGACGTCGGGTCGGGTCGCCTTTTCGCCGCGTTGATCGGCGCGCAAGGGGCGACGCAGCTCATCCTGCTGCCGATCGATGGCGGAGAGACGACGCCGATTTCGATGAACGAGGGCTCCGACCTCGACGTGCAGCGTTTTCTCGTGAGTCCCGACGGGGTCTACGTCGTCTTCGGCGGAGATCTCGAGATCGTCGGCAAGGTCGGCCTCTTTTCGGCGTGGTTGCCATGAGCGCGTGGCGGCGATGAAAATCTGCGAGACCTGCCACAAACAGTTCTCGGACGAGGGCCTCGCGACGTGCCCCGACGACGGCGGGCGGCTCTTCGTCGTCGGCGCTGACCCGTTGATCGGCCAGACGATCGACGGACGCTTCGTGATCGACGCGCTGATCGGCAGCGGCGGCATGGGTCGGGTCTACCTCGCGCATCAGGCGTCGGTGGAGCGACCCGTGGCGCTCAAGGTCCTCAGGGCCGACATCAGCGAGAACCCCCTCGATCTGACGCGCTTCTTTCGTGAGGCAAAGGCCGCCAGCAAGCTCAACCACCCCAACTCGATCACCGTCCACGACTTTGGCCAGGGCGGCAACGGCCTGCTCTATCTGGTGATGGAGTGGGTCGACGGCGAGATGCTGCGACATCGCTTGCGTCAGCGAGGGCGGATGAGTGTGGAGGAGACGTTGGAGATCGCGATTCAGATCTGCCACGCCCTGGAGGCGGCTCACGATCTGGGGATCGTCCACCGCGATCTCAAGCCCGACAACATCATGCTCTGCGAGAAGTCGGGCTATCGCAACTTCGTCAAGGTCCTCGATTTTGGGCTGGCCAAGCTGCGTCTCGTGGACGGTGAGTCCGTGCGCACGCGCAGCGGCGTGATCTGCGGCACGCCGCAATACATGAGCCCCGAACAGGCGCGGGGCGACGACGTCGACGGGCGCTCCGACATCTATGCCCTCGGCGTGATCCTCTACGAGCTGCTCTGCGGCGTGCCGCCGTTTCGCGCCGAGTCCGCATCGATGCTTCTCGTGCAACAGATCCAAGACGACCCGATCCCGCTTTCGCGCAACGACGTCGAGGTGCCGCGTCCCCTCGAGCGCGTCGTGATGCGCTGCCTGGCCAAGAATCGCGCACATCGCCCGCAGACGGCGGCCGAGCTACGCAGGCAGCTCGAGGAGCTGACGGCGAGCCTCTCGGGCGGGCGCGCCGCTGCTCCCGGCTCGGAGGACGAGCTCGTCGACGACACCCTCTCGCACGAGGACCTCGACGCTCCGTCGCCGACGCCCCAGACGGTGTCGACGGGCGAGCGGGTCGTGACCGAGACATATCCCGCCGCCAGGAGGGTCGCGGGTGCGCGGCCTCTGGCTGGTTCGAGCGCGCCGGACAGTGGCTCGCCAGTCTCCCTCGAAGACATCGCCGGCTCTTCGTGGTGGCGTCGCCGCGCATGGTGGCTCGTCGCGATGGCAGCAATCACCGCGCTGGTGGTCGTCGTGGCCGTCGATCCCTTTGGCCGTCGGGCCGCCGAGCCGGAACGATCGGATTCGCCACGCCGCGACGGCAGCCGAGATAGCGTTCCCGCCGACGTCGTGGCGCAGCCGCCGCCGAAGCGGGCCCCGTCGATCGGTCCGTCGCCACCGCGAGTCGACCGGCGCGACGTCGTGCCCGCCGAGACCAAGGGGCGAGGCGACATCGAGCGGCCGCGGCCCGATCAAACATCGCCCATGCTCGACGCGGGTACCGTACGCAAACCCGTAACCGCTGGGCCGACGTCGATCACGATCGAGATCACCAGCACGCCGACCCGTGCTCGCGTCTATCGCGGCAAGTCGCTGGAGGGCACGACTCCGTTGACCCTGCACCTTCGTGTGCGCTCCGAGACGTTTTGGGTACGCCTCGAAAAGTCCGGGTTCAAGCCGCAATCGGCCGAGATTTCACAAAAGAGGTCCCAGCGGTTACACTATACTCTCGAGAAGCGCAGGAGGCGGGACAACATCTTCCGGCCTCTCGAACGTTGAGCCGAGTGCCTCGCTTCAGGAGTACCATGCGCCTCTTCTTCGTTGGATTCCTGATCGGCGCCCTCTCGATCGTCGGCTTCGGACAGGTGCGCGCCGAGACGGTGAGGGAGCTGAACCGCCAGATGACGAAGTCGTTCGCCAAGAGCGACTACCGCGCCGTGATCCGGGTCGCCCTCCAGCTCTATGGGCGAACGGGTCGAATTCAACTGCTGGCGAACATCGGTCGCTGTTTCGATCTGTTGGGCGAGGACGAGTCAGCGCTGCGCTACTACCAGTCATACCTGAAGAAGGAAAAACAAGCGCGCTATCGCCGCCCCGTCTTGAGTCGGATCATCGAGATTCGCGCTCGTCTCTCGCTGCGTAAGCAGGAGGTGACCCTGGTGTCCGATCCCACGGGCGCGAAGGTCTGGATCAACGGCGCGACCCGACCCGGCTGGGTTACGCCCTTCTCCCGTTGGCTCCCCGTGGGGCGCACGACGATTCGCTTCGAGAAGGCGGGCTACCGCTCGGCCCGGCGCGTGATCACGTTGAAGCCGGGGCCGCCCTTGACGCTCGATCAGCGGCTCGAGCCGTTGGCTCCGCCCCTCGGTGGGCTCGTGATCGAGGGGCGCGTCGAGCGCTGCACCGTCTGGCTCAACGGAACCAAACGCGGCGTTGCGCCCCTGCGACTGGAGAAGCTCCCAGCGGGACGCTATCGGCTCCGGCTCCAGAGACCGGGCGGGCCCGTCTGGCGTCGCGACGTGACGATCGAAGCGGGGCGCACGCGGACGATCGTCGTCGACTACACGCGGCTCGCAGGCTCCCTGTCGCCTCTGCCGACACCGACGCCAAAGCGCCGCGACCCGTATCGCATCGGCGCTTGGGTTGGCCTCGGCGTCGGGTTGGCGCTGCTCGCCACTGGAACCGGGCTGCAGATCGCCGCCAAGCGAGCGGACAACGACGCGATTCGGTACCTCGAGAGCGAGCAGAAGCTGGTCGGCAAGGGAGTCGTCAGCCTCGAGGTCGAGGCAGAGTACAACCGGCGTTACCAGAGAGGGGTGGTCCGTCAGCGCTGGGCGATTGGAATGTTCGTCGCTGGGGGTGTCGTCGCCGCGACGGGGATCGTGCTATTCTTCATCAAACCGAAACGAAGCGGCGATCGCGTCGGCTTTCGGGTTACGCCGATCGTCTCGCCTCGGGGCTATGGTTTGTCGACGGGGTGGGTGTTCGACTGATGAATGAGAAGAAAAATCGAACGGTTACGATCGACGGTATCGAGATCACCGCGACGGAGAATCTGGGGCTCTACCCCTTGACCGATACCGGCCGCCCGCCGACCGTGATGCTCAAGGGCGACTCGCTCTGGTTCGGGCGTGAGCCGTCGAAGCGGCCGTCGGTGACGATCGCCGACTCGCGGATGTCGAGTGACCACGCGCGACTGGAGCGTGTCTGCGCCGACGTCTATCGGCTCTTCGACGCCAAGAGCAAGAACGGAACCTGGCACAACGGGAGCGCCGCGGAGGGCGTCATCGTCGCCGATCAGGACATCCTGCGGATGGGCAATAGTGTCTTTGTCGCTGCACCGTACCTGCAGCCGGTGACGAAGGCGCCGCGCAGCGGGCTTCTGGGGCGCTCGGCGGCGATCGTCGAGCTTCGGCGCGTCTGCGAGCGAATCGGACCGGCCGAGGCGACGGTCTTGCTCAGCGGCGAGACGGGCACGGGCAAAGAGGTCACCGCCGCAGAGATTCACGCGCGCAGCGGCCGCAGCGGGGCTTTCGTCCCCGTGAACTGCGGCTCGATTCCGGTTCAGCTCCTCGAGCGCGAGCTCTTTGGCCACGTTCGCGGGGCTTACACAGGCGCGGCGCAGAGCGGCGAAGGCTTCATCGAAGCCGCTCGTGGCGGGACGTTGTTTCTCGACGAGATCGGCGAGTTGCCCCTCGACGCGCAGTCCAAGCTCTTGCGCTTTCTCGCGGAGAAGACGTACAACAAAGTCGGCTCGACGACCCTGCAACGCACCGACGTGCGCGTGATCGCGGCGACGAACCGCGACCTTCCGGCGCTCGTCGCCGACGGTCGGTTTCGCGAAGATCTCTACGCGCGCCTCGAGCAGGTCAAGCTCACGTTGCCAGCGCTGCGCGAGCGGCGCGAAGACCTCGCCCTGCTGCTCGACGAGGCGATGATTCGCCAGTCGCGCCGTCGCTTCGAGCTCACCGCTGACGTCGTCGAAGCGCTCGCGCTCTACGGGTGGCCGCGCAACGTGCGCGAGCTCTTCACCGTGATCCAGCGCATCCCCTTGATGCGGGAAACCGATCGCTTCGAGCTGCGGGACCTCCCCGAGGAGATCGCCGCCCCGCTGACCCAGCGCCTGCTGCGCGCCGCGGCGTCGGGGGGCGCCCCCACCAAGAGCCGCTTGGCTAGCCTGCTCAAGCTCCACCAAGGGAACGTGAGTGCCGTCGCTTCGGCGCTGGACGTCGACCGCAAGCAGGTCTACCGCTGGTTCGAGCAGATGGGGCTCGACCCTGTCGCCTTCCGCAAGGGATGAGGTACGTCGATGCGTGAGCTGCGGATCGCCGTCGTCGGCGACATTCACACCCATTTCGGTGACGACGACGTTCGCTATTTCAACCAGTCCGAGTACGACGTGTTGCTCTTCGTCGGTGATCTGCCGGATCGCAAGCTCTGGCAGGTCAACGCCGAGGCGCGAAAGCTCGCGCGGGTCCGCAAGCCGATGTACTGCATCCCGGGCAATCACGACGCGCTGACGCTGCTGCAGCTCGTCGGCGAGTTCTTCGGCAACCCGCTTCTGATCCGCGCTGGTGCTCCAGGACACAAGAAGCGGGTCGACCGGCTCCGCGAGGCGCTGTCACCCGCGATCCTCTGCGGCTATTCGTGGCACCCGCTGCCCGCTCCAGATGAGCCGATCGGCCTCGTCGTCGGTCGTCCGCACTCGATGGGGGGCGGGCTCAACGTCGCGCCCTATCTGGCGGAGGCCTTCGCGGTCTACACCCTCGAGCAGTCGGGGCAACGGATCTGCCGATTGATCGACGAGGTGCCCTACAGCCGCCTGATCTTGATGGCACACCACGGCCCGAGCGGGCTGGGCGACCATCCTACCGATCCCTGGGGCTGCGACTTCAAGAAGGGCGGCGGAGATTGGGGCGATCCCGATCTGAAGGTCGCCGTCGATTATGCCCTGGCGAATGGTCGCGAGCTCTTGGCGGTGATCGCCGGCCACATGCACTATCCGACCAAATCGAATCGGCGCCATCGCCGCTGGTATGCTCACCGCGGAGGGACGCACTTCGTCAATGCCGCCCGCGTACCGCGGATCCAGCGCGGGGCCGATGGCGCGCGGCATCATCACATCTCCCTCGAGATCGGTGAGAGCTGTCGCGTTCACGAAGTCTGGGTCACGCCGCGGGGCGAGAGCTTCTCGGTCGAGCGTGTCGAGGCGGGTGGCGCTCCAGAGGCATCAGCGAGCGCCGTCTGAGCCGATCAAAAGGGGTCCGAGCAGAGCTTGCCCTGGACTTGCGCGTTGACCTTGCAGTACTGCGCTTCGGTCTCGGTCGTCCCGTTCGTGCTCCAGTCGGTGTTGCAGCGGATCAGGATGTCGCTGTAGCCGCTCACCGGGTCCACCGAATAACCCAAGAAGCAGAGGTCGGTGTCGTTGGCGTTGATCCCGAAGGCGCCCGCGGGCTCGATCGTCTGGTAGACCAAGACGACGTTGAAGTAGCCGGGCGAGGCCATGTTCGTCAGCTCGATCGTCGAGGGGCAGAAGAAATAGCCCGTCGCCACGGCTTTGACCGATTGATTGGTGCCCGAGTCGATGCCCTCGAGCACGTTCTCGAAGAGGTTCCCGTCGAAGGTCAGCGATTCGCGATAGGCCGACGGGTTCGGCAGGCCGGGATCGTCGTTCTCGTAGTATTTGAAGCGACCGCTCAGCCAGCTGTAGCCGCCCGGGCACATCGAACAGGTGAAGCTCCAGCTGTTGCCGCCCGTGTTCACCTTCACGTTGCTCACCTCGACGCTGTCCTTCCCCGTGTGTGGGCGCGCGTCGGGACAGTTCGGGTTCTGCGTCGACGCGTCGCTCGCTTGGGTATCTGGAGGCGTCGAGGTGTCGTTGGGCGTGCCGCCCGTGTCGGCGGTTCCGCTCGTGTCGCCGCTGGCGCTCGTGTCCCCGCTCGAGCCAGAGGTCCCGCAGGCGGCGAGGGCGAGGGTCAGAAGGGCGATGGCGAGCCATCCGAGCGGTCTGCGATTCGGTCTCATCGTCACTCCTCTCGATCCGGTCGGTCGAGTCTCGATTGTCGGCCTCGAACACGTGGGCCGTCCCGGCCCGACACGCGCCGTCCGGCCTCGCGGCACACTCGTCACATGATCCCGCGTGAGTTGGCCTCCGTCAACCGATTTTCCCGCTACCTCGTGCGAGCGAAGGAGGCGAAGCGGTAGCTCAGGCCGACGGAGATCACGAAGCGCGGGACGAGCTGCGTGCCGTGGACGAACTGGTAGGCGGGAACGCGGCCATCGATGCTGATCCGCAAGCCGCGCGCCGGGTGGAAATCGATCGCCGGGACGGCATAGATCGTGTCGCCTCCCGAGTTGAGCAGCGTCCCCTCGCCAGGCTCTCGCGACCGAAAGACGTGCTCCGCCTCGATGGACAAGCGGAAGGCGAGCCACTCGAGGGCGCTGAGGCTGCCGCCGAGACCGTAGCTCAGCTGCTGGCCGAGGGTCAGCTCGCGCCCCTCGTTCAGCGGCCGCTGCCACGAGAGGAAGCCGAAGAGCGCCCAGCGCGGCTTCGGTTGCCAGAGGATCGAGAGCCCCAGATGCAGATCGTAGGTCCCGTGTCCGATCGTCAGCTGATTCGAGGCCTCACCCGCGACCGAGGTGACGCTCTTGCCCGTCGGGAAGCTCGCCCCGAGGCGCAATCGAAAGGAGGGCACCCAGCGCCGCTTCGGATAGAACGCCTTGGTGTCGAAGCGGACCCAGAGATCGAGATCGCCGAGGCCCGTGATTTGCGTGGTGTTCCCCGCGCTGCGCACCGAGAGAAAGCCCAGCGGCAGCGACGTCCCGAAGGAGACCCCGGCCAAGAGATCGTAATCCACGCCGAGGAGCAACGTGTTGCCGATTACCCGCTCACCGAGCGGATTTGGCGCGACGTCGACGCCTGAGCGCTTGCGGTTCAAAAGCGTCACGCTGTAGCCGAAGCTCAGTCGCAAGCGGTGCGGCACGAAGCGCGCCTCTTCCCCCGTTGTCGTATCGACCCTCCGCCCGGGAAGGTTGGGGCTCATTCACTCGCCGCAGCTGGCGAGGGCGCGTCCGACCCAGCTGTAGAAGCCGTAGGCCGGCACGCTCTGGCCGAGGGCGAGGGCCAGGCTGAAGAGCGAGAGCACGATGCGGACACTGTTGGGCGTGTTGTTGGTTCGGTGCGGCATATCTCCACCTGGTCGACGAAGGGGCGCGATGTCGGCCACCCGCGCGGTTTGGAGCTACTCGGCTCGAGATCAGACGAAGAAGTCCGGAAAGAGCGGCTCGTCTGGGTTGACGGCGTACGTCGACAGATCCGTCACGCCCTCGGCGGTGAGCACCTCGTCGTCGATGAAGAAGTTACCCGTGCACTCGCGGCTGTTCTTGGTCAGGATCGCGTGAGCGGCGTCGGCCATGATCTCGGCGGTGCGGCACCGCTGCATCGCCGCGTCTCCGCCCATCAGGTTCTTCACCGCCGCGGTGGCGATCGCCGTGCGGGGCCAGAGCGTGTTGACGGCGATCCCGTCGGAGCGAAACTCTTCGGCCATTCCCAGGGCGCACATGCTCATCCCGTACTTGGCGATCGTATAGGCAACGTGGTTGCGGAACCACTTCGGGTCGAGGTTGAGCGGCGGCGAGAGCGTGAGAATGTGGGGGTTCGTCGCCTTCTTCAAGTGCGGGATACAGAGCTTCGAACAGAGGAAGGTGCCTCGCGTGTTGATCTGGTGCATCAGGTCGTAGCGCTTCATCGGCAGGCCGAGGGTGCCCGAGAGGTTGATCGCGCTGGCGTTGTTGACGAGGATGTCGATCCCGCCGAAGCGCTCGATCGTCTGGGCGATTGCCGCTTGCACCTCGTCCTCGTTCTGGATGTCGACCCTGACGGGCAGCGCCGTTCCGCCCGCCGTTTCGATCTCTTCGGCGGCGGTGAAGATCGTGCCGCTCAGCTTTGGATGCGGCTCTGTGGTTTTCGCGGCGATCGTCACGTTCGCCCCATCGGCGGCGGCGCGCAGGGCGATCGCCAAGCCGATACCACGGCTCGCGCCCGTCACGAACAGCGTCTTTCCATTCAAAGTGCTCATCGTCTCTACCTCTTTCGCGGTGCTCCGCCGAATCGGCCGACCGCGGCGGGTCATTGGGTCATCGAAGGTCTTGCCAGTATAAGGGGCCGGCACGAAAATTCAACAGCGAAACGGGCTGCTCTGCAGCAGCTCGGCGATCTCGGCCTCGACGGCGCGTCGCTCGAAGGCCAAGAACTCGCGGATGCCCCGCTCCAGCCCGGGGTGCGCGATCTGGTGCAGGCTATAGGTCGGCGTGGGCAGCAGGCCGCGCTTGAGCTTGTGCTGGCCTTGGGCTCCGGCTTCGAAGCGCTGGAGCCCGCGCTCGATCGCGTACTCGATCGGCCGATAGTAGCAGAGCTCGAAGTGCAGCATCTCGATCTCGTCGGCCGCCCCCCAGTAGCGCCCGAAGAGCTGCGTTCCCTTCTGAAAGCTGAGTGTCGCCGCGACCGGCTTGCCCTCGCGCAACGCCCAGTTGACCAGCACCCGCTCGGCGAGGCTCGTCTCCAGCTCGCCAAAGAAGGTGCGCGTCAGGTATCGATGGGCCCACTTACGGGAGATCGTGTCGCCGTAGAAGCGGTAGAGCGCCGTGCTCGCGCCGCGCGGCAGCTCGGTGCCCGAGAGCGTCTGAATCTCGAGAGCGGCCTGGGCCGCCTTGCGCCGTTCGCGCCGAACGGCCTTGCGCGCCGCCGCCCGGAAGCGGGCGAGATAGTCGTCGAAGTCGCGATAACTGTCGTTATTCCAGTGAAATTGGTATGTTACGCGAGGCAGCCAGCCCGTCTCGCCACAGAGATCGTCGTGCTCCTCTTTCGTGCAAAACAGCACGTGCGCCGACGAGCCGTCGATCGCCTCGACCAGCCGTCGCATCGCCTGGAGCAGCACCCGCCGCAGCTCTCGTGGATCCTCGTCGGGATGAACGAGCAAGCGCGGGCCCGTCGCTGGCGTGAAGGGTACGGCGCAGACGACCTTGGGGTAGTAGGATATCCCAGCGCGCTGGGCGGCGTTGGCCCATCCCCAGTCGAAGATGTACTCGCCATAGCTGTGGTCCTTGACGTAGAGTGGGGCGGCGGCGACGATCCGCGTGCCGCGCCGAACGACCGCGTGGGCCGGGAGCCAGCCCGTCCCCGCACCGACCGAGCCGCTGGTCTCGAGGGCCAAAAGAAAGCGGTGCTCGACGAAGGGGTTGTCCGCTCCGACGAGGGCGTCCCAGTCGTGCGCCGCGATCGCCGCGAGGCTCGTGCCGATTTCGATTTGCAGGTTCTCTACCGTCACCAGGGATCAGTCCGCGTGTTTGAGGTACAGCTCGATCAACAGCTCGTCACGCTCGTCCAATTCCGCCTCGTATCGCCAACGCTGCGGGCGGTAGCGGAACTTGAGGATGCGCTTGATGTCGCCGAGGAGGATCAGCGAGTCGTCGGCGGGGATGATCGTCAGCTGCTCGTGGGGTACGTGTCGCCGCCAGGTGAGGCGGATGCGGCTCGAGACCGCCGCGCTGAAGGCCGTCGCCTGGGCGGCGTAGCGCTTCAGGTCGAGTCCGTTGGGGAAGAGCTTGTCCAACAGCGGCCGAATCTCCCGCGCCAGGCGTTCGTCGATCAGATCGATTACGTTCGTCGTCATCGCTCAGACCTTCGTCTCTGGCGCGCAATCGGGCGCGTGGACGACGGCGGCGGCGAGCCGTCGATCGTGGGCGAGCCAGGCCTCGATCACCGCCTCTGGCGCCTCGAGCTCGCGCAACGTGCGCTCGAGCAGAAACAGCCGCCGCCGAAAGTGGCCCGGGTTGATCGGGTGCTTCGCGTGCACCTGCCGGATCGGACGCCCGCTGTAGCGCACACCGCCGCAAAGATGCATCGCCGCCAGCTCGTACTCGCGCTCGATCAGCTGCTCCCGGTCGATCGCCTCGAAGAAGAAGCCGATGATCGCGTCGCCGTACACGCGCTCGATGAAGCGCTCGACGATCGCGCGCAGCGCGGGCTCGCCACCGAGGGCTTCGAAAAGGGTCTGTTGCGGTTCCATCACACACCACCGTTTATGTCGGAAAATCGTACCGTTTTCAGCGGCGCCAGGCAACGTCTTCGACGCGGGGCTTGCAAATACCTCGGCCTTTTTGCTTTGATTCGGCGGACGATGGAGATGCGATGACCCCGCTGCTGAGTTGCCAGAAGCTCGCCAAATCATTCGCCGGACGCCTGCTCTTCGAGGGCCTGAGCCTCTCGATCGCCGAGGGCGAGCGCGTCGGTCTGATCGGACCCAACGGCTGTGGTAAATCGACGTTCCTGCGCATTCTCTCCGGATTGGAGGACGCCGATAGCGGCGAGATCGCCACCCGGCGCCGCGCGCGCATTGCCTATGTGCCCCAGTCCCACGATTTTCCTCCGAGCGCGACCGTCGAAGAGCTGGTCTTGGCCGAAGCGCGCACCCTCGAGCGCGATCCCCACGAGCAGGAGGTGCAGGCGCTGATCGCGATCAATCGCGTCGGCTTCGACGAGCCGAAGTGCTCGGTCTCGACCCTCTCGGGCGGCTGGATCAAACGCCTGGCGATCGCCAGCGCCCTGGTTCGCGACCCGGACCTGATGATCCTCGACGAGCCGACCAATCATCTCGATCTCGAGGGGATCGGCTGGCTCGAGGCGCTGATCACGGGCTCTCGTTGCGCCACGTTGGTGGTGACCCACGACCGGGTGTTCCTCGAGCGGGTGGCGACCCGGATCGTCGAGATCAATCCACGCTTTCCCGAGGGATTCTTCGCCGCCAGCGGCTCGTATAGCCAGTTCGTCGAGAAGCGCAGCGAGATGCTCGCGGCTCAGCTCAAAGAGGAGGAGTCGCTGGCGAGCAAGGTGCGCCGCGAGGTCGAGTGGTTGCGCCAGGGACCGAAGGCGCGTACCAGCAAAGCGCGATATCGACTCGACGAAGCGAAGCGCCTGATGGATCAGCTGCGCCAGGTCGGTGAGCGCAACCTCGAGAGCGAGGTCGAGATCGACTTCCAGGCGAGCCGACGCAAGACCAAGCGGTTGTTGGTCGCCGACGGGATCGGCAAGCGCTATGGCCGCGAGTTTCTCTTTCGCCGGCTCGGTTTCGTCCTCACCCCCGGGATGCGTCTGGGTCTGCTCGGCGCCAACGGAAGTGGCAAGTCGACGCTACTCAAGGCGATCGCCGGGTCGATCGAGCTCGACGAGGGCGAGATCCGACGGGCGGATGGTCTGCGGATCGTGGTCTTCGACCAGCACCGAGAAACGCTCGACCCTGCGCTATCGCTGCGGCGCACCCTCGGGCCTCACGGCGACGAGCTGAGCGTCGCGGGTCGCGGTGTCCACGTGATGGCTTGGGCGCGCAAGTTTCTCTTTCGCCCCGAGCAGCTCGATCAACCGGTTTCGAGCCTCTCGGGCGGCGAGCAGGCGCGACTCTTGATCGCACGGCTGATGCTGCAGCCCGCCGACCTGTTGCTCTTGGACGAGCCGACCAACGATCTCGACATTCCCACACTGGAGGTGTTGGAGAGCGCGCTCCTCGACTTCCCTGGGGCGATGGTGCTGGTCTCTCACGATCGTTATCTCCTCGACCAGGTCTGCAACCTGACGATCGGTCTGCACCCCGGCGGCGCGGCCGAGCTCTACGCCGACTACTGGCAATGGGACGACGAGCGACAGGCGCGCAAGAGCCCGCGGTCGAAGGTCGAGGCGCCGAGTCCAGCGCCCCGCGAGGCGCCGTCGAAGAAGCGACTCTCCTACCTCGAGAAACGCGAGTTCGAAGCGATGGAAGAGACGATCCTCGCCGCCGAGGACGAGCTCGAGAGCGCCCGCTCGGCCGTTGCCGATCCCGCTGTCGCGAGCGATGCGGACGAGTTGTCTCGGCGCTACGCCGCTCTCCAAAAGGCCGAGGGAGCCGTGGAACGGCTCTACGCTCGCTGGGCCGAGCTCGAAGCGAAGCAGGGCTGAAGCGATGCTGAGGAAACTGCGCAGCGTCTGGGGTGAGATCAACGGTCTGGTCACCGTCGCCGATGTCCTCGAGATCGCCGGCTTCTGGCTCTACCGCGGCACGACGCGGCGGACGATGTCGGTGGCGATCGCTTTTGCCGGCCTGCTCCTGATCGACCGAAAGGTCGATATCGGCCTCTCGCTGGCCTCAGCGCTCACCGGCACCTCGACGATCTTCATCGTCAGCTTCGTCGGCGGGATCGCGCTGATGTTGATCTCGGGCTCGATCGTCCGCAGCCACGAGACCCTCGCCGAGGCGAAGGGCTCCAACCTCCTCGAAGACATGAAGAAGGCGCGCGCCGCCGAGCATCGCCAACATCTCTGGGAGCAGGTCTTCGTCCACGAGCTCGCCTTCGAGACGCCCGAGGCGATCGCACGCGAAGAGCGCCTCGTCGAGGAGATGCGCGACGATCTCGACCGTCTCTGCTTGCCCCACGCGCGACGGAGGCTCTCCGACGAGCGACGACGGGAGCTCAAGGGTGTGATGCGTGAGCTCGGCCTGACCTACGATGGCTTCGAGCTGGCGTACGACTACGCGATCAGCGTTCCGATGTCGCGATCGATGCTCTACCATCGCGTTCGCCACGACCTCGCGCCGATCAAATTCTGGTACGACGGCGCGCCGTTTCACCACACCGACACGAAGCTCGGCGAGTGGTTCGACGGCTCGGAGGTGCTTCAGGCGGCGCGTCAGGACGCGGGGCTGACCTGGAGACGGATGTACCGCTACTCGATCGTGCGCTACTGGCACAAGCTCTGGTTTCGCGTGATCACCCACGCGATTCAGCAGCGGATCGCCCGCGCCTCCGTTGAGCTCGATCGCAAGTATCCGCCGTACCACTTCGCCACCGACCACTTCCTCTGGCCCGGGCCGCAGACGCAGACGGTCGTGCGTCGTCAGCTCGGCGAGGAGGCGCTGAGCGAGCTGGTCGCGGCGCGCAGAAAGATCATCGCCCGCGTCCTCGACGCCGATCCCCGGCGGGCCGTGCGGCTGATGCGTCGCGCCTTGCTGGGAAATTTCGAGGTCGCGACGCTCCTACGGGCGCGCTATGACCCGTTCTACGTCACCGGGGAGATCGACGCCGCCTGGAGCGAGGACGTCGGGCGCTACGAGCTGACCCAGGGCGAGATCGAGGATCTCCAGCTCGACCTCGACCGCTACGGTCGTCGCCGCCGCGCGATCGAGGAATTTCTGGCCGCCCGTCCAGAGATCGGGCCCGCGGCGCGGCGCGCGCTGCTCGTCGCC
>JAGQJP010000851.1 GCA_020430585.1 Myxococcales bacterium
AATGTCGACATTTGCAGCATCGCGGCTTGCGGCGGGCGCATTGCGATTGACTTATGCACAGACTGCATTACCCTGTGACGATGCTTGCTGGATGGGAAAAAGCGCTGTTGGGCATCCTGGTGATTGTACTGATGATCGGCATGGGCGCCACGCTGACACTGCAGCATTTTCGCGAGATCCTCAAACGCCCACGCGGCGTACTGATCGGCTTGCTCTCGCAGTTCGGCTGGATGCCGTTGTGCGCGTTCGTTTTGTCGAGCGCGCTCGGCCTGCCGAACGCGATCGCCCTGAGCCTGATCATCGTCGGCTGCACCCCCGGCGGGACGACGTCGAACCTATTTACGTATTACGCCCGCGCCGATCTCGCGCTGTCGATTTCGATGACGGTCACCTCGACCGCCGTCGCCGTCGTGATGATGCCCCTCGTGCTCTGGATCTATGCTTCACGCTTCACCTCGGCGGCGATCAGCGTCCCGTTCGGTAAGGTCGTGACGACCCTCGTCGTGGTGCTCGTCCCCGTGCTGATCGGGATCGCGATCCGCCGTCGCAGCGAGCGCTGGGCGAAGATCACCGAGCAGATCGGAAGCATCGCGGGCGTCGTGGTGTTGCTGCTGCTGATCGGCAGCGGATTGCTCCACAACTACAACCTATTGCTCAGCGCCGATTGGCGGATGTACGTGGCCTGTATCGGCCTCGGCGCGATCGGTATGGGGCTCGGGTATCTCGTCGCCTTCGCCGCACGCCTGGATGTCGGCGCGCGACGAGCCGTCGCCCTCGAGACCGGTATTCAGAACAGCCCGCTGGCGATCGCGATCGTGATCATCTCCTTTGAGCCCACACGGCATCTGGAGATGCTTCGGCTACCGCTGATGTACGCGCTCTTCGTCCTCGTCACCTCGACGATGGTCTCCCTCTTCTTTCGCATGCGCGATCGGCAGGGCTACGTCGGCTCGCGAGCGGCGATCTGATCGCCGGGTGAGGGGATGGTGGGCGAGCGGAGTGAGGGGCTGGTGGCCGAGCGGAGGTGACGGGATGGTGCGAGAGCGGACCCGGCGGGTCGACCTCGAGGTCGCTCAGCGCACGAAGAGCACGGGGCAGCTCAACTGCCGCAGTAGCTCGCGCACCGCGCTCTCGGGATAGTCGCTACGCTCGCCGCTGAGCACCAGTCCGCAGGCGTGATGGCGGCGAACCAGGCTGACCAGATGTTTGACGTCGAGATCGAGCAGCTGGACTCGGCGCGCCGAGAGCTGGTTTTCGTCGCACCAGAGCTGGAGCTCCGCATCGAGCTGTGTCCGATCGATCTCCTCTTGAGGCGGCGTGAGCAGCACGAGCTCACCGCGTCCGCGAGGGCGCAGCTTCGCGGCGGTATTGAGCGCCCGCCACGCCCGGGGTGAGCCGTCGAAAACGATCAGCAGCGTCTGGTTGCGCTGCAACACGGGGTGCTGAACCAACACCGTCTTGGTAGCCTGCGCGGCGACGCGCACCGCCGTGTCTCCCGGCTCGATCACGTGGTGCGAACGCCGCCCGGCCTGGCCGATCACCAAGAGGTCGGCGTCTTTCTCCGCCTCGAGCAGCTGCTCGTCGACATTGCCGCGGGCGACAACGAAGCGCCAGCGCAGGTGGTGCGGCTCGGCGGCGCGTTGTAGCTCGCGAGCCAGATGAGCCGCGCTCGCCCTCAGGCTGCGCTCGACCGAGGCGGCGTCGAACTTGCGCTGGACGGCCGAGCTCATCACCTCGCGGGCGAAGGGCAAGCCGGCCAGACGCAGCAGATTCTCGTCTTCGATGAAGAGGCCGACGATCTCGGCGTTGGTCTGCCGCGCCAGATCGATCGCCGCTCGCAGCGCGTCCGACGAGTGACGCGACGCATCGAGCGCGACGACGATCCGTCGGATCAGCACGTCCTCCCTCATCGCCTCTCTCCCTCGCCGGCAGCCTCGGTTGCATCGCTCGCGGCATCCTCGCCATCGCCCGGCTTCTCTTTGGCCAGGCGCGCGAGCTCGATCGCCCGCCGCGTCAACGTGGCGATCCGATCGGCGACGCGACGGTTGGCGGAACCCGCGGGATAGCGGCCCTCGGCGTCCAGATCGCCGGCTGGGACCCCCGTCAATAGCTCGAGGGCTTGATCGAGGGAGCGGACGGCGTAGATCGCGAACGTCCCTGCCTCGACGGCCTCGACGACATCGCGCCGCAGCATCAGATGCTTCGTGTTCGCCTCGGGGATCAGCACCCCTTGCCCGCCGCTCAAGCCCTTTGCCCGGCAGACGTCGAAGAAGCCCTCGATCTTCTCGTTCACGCCGCCGATCGGCTGCACGTCGCCGCGCTGATTCAACGATCCGGTGACCGCGAGGCTTTGTCGGATCGGCAGGTCGGCCAACGCTGAGAGTAGCGCGACCAGCTCGGCGACCGAGGCGCTGTCGCCGTCGATCCGCCCATAGGATTGCTCGAACACGAGGCTCGCGGTAAACGAGAGCGGCGTCTCGCGTCCATAGCGCGAGCCGAGTAGCGAGCTGATGATCAGCACCGCCTTCGAGTGCAGGGCCCCGCCGAGATCGACCTCCCGTTCGATGTCGACGACTTCGCCTTTGCCGAGGCGCACGGTCGCTGTGATCCGCGACGGGCGGCCGAACATCAGCTCGCCGAGCTGGAAGACGGCGAGGCCGTTGATCTGTCCGACGCGCTCACCCGTGGTGTCGATGAAGACCGTCTCGCGCTCGATCGCCTCGAGCATTCGGCGTTGCACACGGTCGAGACGTCGGTGCTGCGCGTCGAGTGCCCGCTGGACGTGCGACGCCTCGACCTGCTCCGTCGCCTGCGCGCCGGCCCAGTAGTCCGCCTCGCGGAGGAGATCGGCGATCGGTAGCGTGTGCGTCGAGAGGCGCTCGGCGTCGGCCGCCATCCGCGCGGCGTGCTCGATCACGCGGGCGACCGCCGCGGCACTGAACGGACGCAGCTCGAGCTCGTGGACCAGGGTCGCCACCAGCCGCGCGAATAACGCGTCGTTCTCGCGACTGCGCTCCATCTCCTCTTCGAAGTCGACGGCGACCTTGAACAGCCGGGCGAAATCGGGATCGTGCTGGTGCAAGAGGTAGTAGATCATTCGGTCGCCGACGAGCACCACCTTCAGCTCGAGGGGGATCTCCTCGGGCTCGAGGGTCACCGTCGAGACCAGACCGAGCTGCTGTCCGAGCGACTCGATGCGCACCGCGCCTGCAGTCAGGGCGCGCTTGAGCGCCTCCCAGCTGAAGCCATTGGTCAGCACTTTGCGGGCGTCGAGCACGAGGAAGCCGCCATTTGCGCGATGCAGCGCCCCGGGCTTGATCAGCGTGAAATCGGTCTTCAGGTTGCCGAAGTGCGCCACGTGCTCGATCCGTCCGATGAGATTGACGTATGCCGGATGGTCTTCGTAGAAGACGTGGCTCGAGTCGCTCGCCGCCTGGTCGACCAGCACGTTCACCTCGTAGCGCTTGAAGCGGTCGTTGTCCGGGGCCTTGGCGAGGAACGGGTTCTGCGCTTGCTCTTGGGGCTTGAAGTCGTCGAGGTTGTCGAGAATGTCTCCCTTGACGGAGGTGAGGTAGTCGTCGATCGCCGGGAGCTCGGGGAAATTCTGCCGCACTTCGTCGATCAGGGTCTCCAACGTCAGCGTCGCCACCTCGCGCTCGATCCGCTTGAGCCGCTGCCGGCTCTCTTTGCGCCAACGCGGCAGCTTGCGCAGCGTCTCCTCCATGTCCTTTTGCAGCACCGCAAGGACCGCTTCGATTCGCTCCTTCTCGTCGTCGTCGAGCTTCTCGTAGTCCTCCGGGCGGATCACGCCTTCCCCTTTCTTCGGGGCGAAGGCGAAGCCGACGGGCGTACGGATCAGTCCCATTCCATGCTCATCGGCGCGCTCTTGTAGCTCGGTGAAGGCTTTGCGCTGCTGTTCGGAGAACTCGTCTTCGATCTCCTGCGCCTGCGTCCGATAGTCGTCGCTCTCGAAGGCCGCGGGGATCGCCGTCTGCAGCTCCTCGATCAGGGCCGCCATCGCCTTCTTCAGCCTGGAGCCGACGCTCGGGGGCAACGATAGCGCTCGCGGTTGGTGTGGCGCCTTGAAGTTGTGGACGTAGCACCAGTCGTAGCGCGGGGCTCGACCGTCGCCGCGCTCGGTCAGATAGCGGCGGACGACGCCGAGGAGATCGAGACCGCTGGAGCCGAGGACGAACAGGTTGTACCCCTCGTGGCGCATCCCGACGCCGAACTCCAGCGCTTCGATGGCGCGCGCCTGGCCGATCACGCTGCGATCGTCATCGAGCTCGCGCGTCGTCTCGAAGCCGAGGCTCGTCGGATCGCAGACGCGATAGAGCTCGGAGACCGCGACGGCGCGGCGCTCACTCGTTCCGTTTTGCGCTCGATCCATGCTGCTTCCTCCTCGTCGCGATTGGGCACCGACGAGTATACCGCGCGGACCCGAATGTGGTAAGCTCTGCTGCAGGGCGCGCTGAATGGTCGCCTCGTCGAGCGTCCTAGCCGAGGTTTGTCGTGGATTTGATTCGCTTCGTGCTCAACCTTCTCTGGTTCGTCTTCGGCGGGTTCATCTCGCTATTTTGGTTTCTCTGTGGCCTGTTCTTGGCGATCACGATCGTCGGCTTGCCCTTTGCCCGATCGTGCTTTGTGATCGGAGCGTTCGCGATCTGGCCCTTCGGCCGTGTCGTCGTCGACCGCCAGGTCCACACGGGGGAGGCCGATCTGGGGACGGGATCGCTCGGTTTTTTGGGCAATGTCCTCTGGTTCCTCGTCTGCGGCTGGTGGCTGGCCCTGGCGCACGTCGGCGCGGCGATCGCCAACGCGGTGACGATCATCGGCCTGCCCTGGGCCTGGCAACATCTCAAGCTCGCGCTGTTGACCCTCGCCCCGATCGGCAAGATGGTCGTCGACGCCGACGAGGCTTGAGTGGGCCGTGTGGAAAATTTCCCCGCCCGTGTGACGCATTGCACCACTTGACCCCGCCGAGCGACCCGACCTTTCTTTCTAACGTAGCGATACGTAACGAAATTAATAATTCTGTCGGCTGGCACACTCCTTGCTTCTGTCTATCCAGACGGACGAATATCACGGGTGCCCCGCGCTGGGCGCTTCACGAAAAGAGGAGGAGGAATCAATGAAATCTCGCAGTGTGTTGACACACGTTCTGGCTCTCGTTCTGTTGATCGGAACGACGCTGGCGATCACGGCCCCGGGCTGTCTTCCCATCGAACCAGAGGAACAGGTCTGCAAGCCTGGCTATACCTACGACAAAGAGAGCGGTACGTGCGTTCCGGGCTGCCAGAGCGACAAGGATTGCGGCACCGGCAACTGGTGCGAGCAGGTGATCTGCGTCAAAGCTCCCTGCTACGGCGTCTGCCACGAGGGCTGCAAACCCGGCACGACCTTCGACAAAGAGAGCGGGACCTGCGTGCCCGGTTGCCAATCGAATTCGGATTGTGGCGCGGGCAAATGGTGCGAGCAGGTGATCTGCGTCAAAGCGCCCTGCTACGGCATCTGCCAAGACCAGGGCTACTGCAACGATCCTGGCGATTGCGAAGGTCAAGGGCTGATTCACCCCGAGTGCGTCGGCTCCTGGGGCTGCAAAGAGAACCAGTGTGTCTACAGCTGCTCGATCGGCCCGCTCCCCAACGAGTGCACGGCGATCAAATCCGGCGACTTCGGGATGTGCAAGATGCTGATGGGCTACGGCTGGAACGGCTCCGAGTGCACCACGGTCGGTGGCTGCGGCTGTGACTCGAATCCGGCGCTCTGCAAGTACGTCTACGCGAGCCGCGACGAATGCAAGAAGGCGACCGATCAGTGCAAGCCGAAGACCGCCTGGTACACCACGTGCGGCGGCCCGGTCTGCTACCCGAGCGAGACCAAGCCCGACGGCGTGGAAGAGTGTGGCTTCGATCCGCAAGAGGGCCAGGGCTGCTCGACCCCAGGCAAGCAGTGCTGGACCAAGGGCCTCTGCGTCGGCTCGCTCTGGACCTGTGCCGACACCGATCCCAAGGGTGCTGGCTGCCCGCGCTCGCAACGCAAGGTCAAAAAAGAGATCACCTATCTCAGCGGGGCGGACCTCAACAAGTACTACAGCCAGCTGCTGAACACGCGCTTGGCGACGTACGAGTACAAGAACGCGAAGCGGATCGGCGATCGCAAGCTCGGCTTCATCATCGACGATACGCCGAAGACGAGCATGATGGTCAACTCGAAGCGCACCCGTGTCGACCTCTATGGCTACACCAGCATGGCCGTCGCCGGCCTCAAGGTGCAAGCCAAGCAGATCGACATGCTCAAAGCGCAGATCCAGACGCTGACCCAGCAGATCAAAGTTCTCCAAGCCACCTGCGGCAAGTAGCCCGTCCCCTCGGTCCGACCTGCCTCGCCCCGGCTCCTGCTCAACCTTCGTGAACGAAGCGCGCCGCGCGATAGCCGATCAGCATGCTCGGGGCGTTCAGCGCCGAGACCGGCACCGTCGGGATCACCGACGCGTCGGCGATTCGAAGGCCCCGCAGCCCCCGCACCCGTAGCCGTGTGTCGACGACGCTCGCCGCATCGTGCCCCATCCGGCAGGTCCCGGCGAAGTGGTAGGTCGTCATCGCGTTGCCGCGGATGAAGCGCTCGAGGTCGATGTGGTTGGTCTTGCTCCAGCCGGGCATCAGCTCGTCGTTCCCCCAGCGGCAGAGGGGCAGGGCGTTGGCGATGCGGCGGGCGTGGCGCACGGCGAAGATCATCGTGTCCATGTCGGCTGGATCGCTGAAATAGGCGGGATCGACCAGCGCCTCGTCGGCGGGGCTCGCCGAGCGCAGGCGCACGCTGCCGCGGCTCTGGGGCTTGCCGAGGATCACGACGAGCCCGTAGATCCGGGCGATGAAGTCGCGCAACGTCTGGCTCTCGAAGGCCAGCTTGACGCCCTCGCGCATCCCCTGGCGCAGCGCGTCGACCCGATAGAGCGGCTGAGGTAGGGCGATTCCGGGTAGGAGCCGCACCAGCGCTTCGCGAAACGACGAGCGCGCGGGGTAGAAGACGTAACAGACGTCCGCCTCGTCCTCCGTCCAATCGGTCCAGGGGTTGGCGCGGTGAAAGCCGTAGAGCTGAGGGTAGTTGAAGTCGACCGCCTGCTTGCCGCGGAAGAAGAGGGTCACGTTCGGGTGATCGTGGAAATTTGCCCCAACGCCCGTCAGCTCGTGGCGCAGGCGGATCCCGTGGGGCTCGATCGCCTCTCGAGGACCGATCCCCGAGAGCAGGAGCAGCTTCGGCGTCTCGATCGCCCCCGCGGCGAGCACCACCTCGCGCTTCGCCTCGAGCACGCGCGGGCGCCCCTCGGCGTCGTGGACCTCGACCCCCGTCACCCGGTCGCCGTCGACGAGCAGGCGTTGGACGCGGGTTCGGGTCATCACGTCGAGGTTCGGATGATCGCGCTTGGGCAACAGGAACGAGACGTAGGACGATCGACGCTCGTCGCCGTCGTAGTTCATCCACTCGTAGCCCAGTCGCCCGGAGAGCCGGCCATCATTGAAATCGGTGGCGCGCTCAAAGCCAACCTGTTCGGCGGCTTCGATGCAGACCTCGGTCATCGTCGTCGGCGGGCGGCGGTTGAGGCGTAGCACACGTTCGACCGCCGCGAAATCCTCGACCAGGTCGTCCCAGCGCCAGCCATCGAGCTCCCAGGCGTCGAAGTCGGCGCGGGCGCCACGGGTGTAGACCATCGCGTTGACCGAGCCGGATCCCCCGAGGCCGCGTCCCGAGCCGACGAACAATCGGTGGTCGTCGCAGCCGGGCTGCGGTGCGCTGAAACGCTCCCAGATCACCGCGTCGTTGGCGAAGGCGTCCTTGTAGCCATCGGCGCGCAACACCTCGGGGTTTCGTGCGGGCTCGTCACCTGCCTCGACCAGCGCAACGCGCAGCGTCGGATCGAGCTCGCAGAGGCGCCCGGCGACGACGCAGCCCGCCGAGCCGCCGCCACAGATCACGATGTCGAATGTCTGGTTCACGCCGAGCCTCCTGGGTTCAGAGCCCGAAACGATACGCGCTCGGTGTTGGCGTGTCAATCGATCGGCGCGCCAGCAGGCGTCACGCCGGGCTGGCGGGCCTATCCGCCGGATGGCACCGCCCTTGCAAAACACTCCTCGAAACCGTTGAGAGCGCGACCCGATCGTCCTCTCTCATCGCCGAAGGCGAGCGGTGGAGCCGCGCTGCGCGTGCGAACAAAAAAAGCCGCGCCGCGCTCGGAGTACGACGACTCCTCCTGTGGGCGTATCGCTGCTCCACCGTTCGCCACGTTTCCATCGCCCTCGTTTCGCCGATGTCCGCGCTCGGCTCTCCATCCTCTCGTCGCCGCGGGTTGGTCCAACCATCGGCGCTCGAGGCCGGCGCGAGGTTCCGATCCAGCGAGCAGGCATTCGGTCAGCTGGACGATCTCCCGCGTCGATGGTGCCTCCGACGGATCGGGAGTTCCTACTCGGGGGTCGGATTTTGGCATTGGTCCGACCAGTTTAGGGTTGTGTGGTGCTCCCAGAGCTCTCAGTCAATGACAGGAAGCGGTTGACTTTCTTGGTCGGTCGGCCATAATGTGCACTCGTTCAGGGTGCGCTCGCGCATCAAACTTGGTCCGACCAGAGAGTCAGAATTTGGACTTTCGAGTCAGTTTGGCGGAATGGGGATGCTGGATCGATTGACCCTCGAGGGTGTGCTCGTCGCGAACGTGGTGTTCGTCGGCTTCACGGCGCTGCTGTTCGTCGGCACGCGCTTTTTTCCCGGACGGGAGTACCGCGGCGTGCCGCTCCCCGACGGAACCCAGGTGACCTACAAGCTCAATGGGCTGTGGCTCTTCGTCGCCATCCTGGCGCTCCTGATCGGCGGCGCCTTCACCACGCTCTACTCGCTGAGCTACCTGCGCGACCACTTCGTCGAGCTCTTCATCGCGGCGAACGTCTTCTCATTCGTCTTCTCGGCGATCCTCTATGCTCGCGGGCCCGAGAAAGACAAGGGGCTCATCCGCGGATTCTGGCTCGGCACCGAGCTCAACCCCAACTGGTGGGGAGTTGATCTGAAGGTCTTTTCCTACCGCCCGTCGCTCTACGGTCTGGCGCTGTTCAACGTCGCCTTCGCCTTCGCACAGTACGAGCGCTACCAGACGATCTCGCTGCAGATGTGGCTCTACCAGGGGATGACGCTGTTCTATCTGTTGAGCTCATTCCAGTTCGAGCATGGAATGCTCTCGATGTTCGACGTGATCGAAGAGCGCTTCGGCTTCATGCTGGTCTGGGGCGATTACGCCGTCGTCCCCTTCTTCTACTGCATCCCGGGCTACTTCTTGATCGATCAACCCGAGTCGATCCCCTTGCCCCTCGCCCTCGGGCTGGTGGCGCTCTTCGTCTTCGGCTTCTGGATGTTTCGCGGTGCCAACGCGCAGAAGAACCGCTTCAAGGCCAACCCCGAGGCGCCGATCTGGGGCAAGCGTCCCGAGACGATCGATGGTCGCCTGCTCGTCTCGGGCTTCTGGGGAATCGGCCGAAAGCTCAACTATACCGGAGAGATCCTGGTCTACTTGTCGTTCACCATCCCCGCCGGCCTGGTCTCGCCCTGGGCGTTCGCGTTGCCGCTCTGGCTCGCCTCGCTTTTGGTGCACCGCGCCTGGCGCGACGACAAGCGCTGTCGTTCGAAATATGGGGCGATGTGGGACAAATACTGCGCCCGGGCGCGGTTCCGCATGCTGCCGTTCATCTACTAATTCGAGGAGTACTCTATGTCGATCGCTACGCGTCTGCGCACGCTCTTTCCCTCGTCTAGCCGCAACGGAAACCGACCGCCGTTGCTCGAAGGCGCTCAGCCGCTGGTCGGGCACATTCTGCCGTTCCAGAAGGACCCGGTGCAGCTGATGTTCGACGGCAAGCGTCGCTACGGCAACGTCTTTTCGATCCATCTCGTCGGCACGACGGCGGCGGTGCTCCTCGGCGCCGAGGGCAATGAGGCGGTCTTTCGCGCTCCCGACGATCAGCTCAACCCGAAAGAGGCCTACAAGCTGATGACGCCGATCTTCGGCAAGGGCATCGCCTATGACGCCACCGACGATACGATGCGCGAGCAGCTTTCGTTCCTGCACCCGGCGCTGCACAAGAAGCGCCTCGAGATCTACGCCGCCCACATGAACGAAGAGGCCGAGCGCTACGTCGACTCGTTGGGCGACGAGGGCGTCGTCGACATCCTCGACATGGGCAACGAGCTGACGATGTACATCTCGAGCCGCTGTCTGTTGGGGATGGAGTTTCGCGACCAGCTCAACACGCAGTTCATGCGGCTCTATCAAGACCTGGAGGGCGGATTGACGCCGCTCGCTTTCTTCTTTCCGTATCTACCGATCCCGCGCTTCAAACGGCGCGACGCGGCGCGACGCAAGGTCGTCGAGCTGATCGAAGGGATCGTCGAGAACCGCCGTCGTCGCGGCTTCGTCGGCGAAGACATGCTGCAGACGCTGATGGAGGCGCGCTACAAAAAAGACGGGCGCCCGCTGACGGCGGACGAGATCACGGGGCTGCTGCTGACGATCGTCTTCGCCGGTCACCACACCAGTGGGGTCCTCACCGCCTGGTCGGGGATCGAGATGCTGCGCCACAAAGAGTACCTCCCGGCGATCCTCGCCGAGCAGGAGGAGGTCTACGGCGATGGCCGCGAGGTCTCGTTCTCGTCGCTGCGCGAGCTCAACGTCCTCGAGCGCGGGATCATGGAGGCCGAGCGCATGCATCCGCCGATCGTGTTGATGATGCGCAAGGTGTTGCGCGACTTTCACTACGCCGGTTACACGATCCCCGCTGGCGACATGGTGATGGTCTCGCCCGCCGTCTCCAATCGCGACGAGACGATCTTCTCGAACCCCCACGTCTACGATCCGCAGCGTTTCGCGCCGGGTCGCGAAGAGAACAAGAAGCACGACTTCTCGATGACCAGCTTCGGCGGCGGCAAGCACCTCTGCATCGGGCTGAATTTCGCCTACATGCAGATCAAGGCGCTCTGGAGCGTGATGTTCCGCCGCTTCGAGCTCGAGCTGGCAAGCCCGCAGTACGAGCCGAGTTACGACTTCCTCGTCGTCGGTCCGCACCATCCCTGTCTGTTGAAGTACAAGCGCCGCAAAGAGGCGCTGGTGCGCGTCCCCCGTCCCCTCGCCGAGTCACGCATCCACTGAGCGCAACAGGTCACGATCGAAGTGGTTGCGTTTTGCAACAGGATCGGCTATCGTACCCCTATCGCGGTTCCGTAGCGAAAGAGGTGATAGCTGTGGAAAGAGCTCAATTCGAAGGCCGATCGAAGGACGTGCTGGCGGTGTCTCGGGATCGACGCTGTGCAGAGTTTTGCAACTGTGTTCGCCTCGGTCGTCGGGCGCTGCTCACCGCGGCACTCGTCGCCGCCTCGTTGGCGCTGGCCGCTTGCGGCGGATCGAGCCAATCGACGGGCGACACCCAGGGCTCTGGCGACACCAACGGCGTCGACATCCAAAAGACGAGCGACACGAGCTCCCAGGGCGACGCGACGACGGCCGACACCTCGGGTAGCGAGGGCGATAGCAGCGCCGTCGACACGACGGG
>JAGQJP010000852.1 GCA_020430585.1 Myxococcales bacterium
GCCTCCGCGGGGTTCGCCGACGCGAGCGCGCTGCGGTCGTCGGTTCCCGAGCAGTTGTCCGTCGCGGGTGTGCCGAGCGGCGGCTCGCAGGTTTGCAGCGCGTCGCTCGGTGTGGTGTCGCCGGTCACGATGAAGTCGCCGCCCGTCGACGTGTCCGCCAAATCCGCCGTCGAGACGTCGAGAGCGACGTCGTCGCCACCTGCGCTATCGGCGCTCTTGCTCGACGATCCGCCGCAGCCGACGAGCGCGACCAGCAAGCCGCCGATCACAGCAAAACAAATGGATTTCGATAGCATTTTTGCCCCCCGAGCGGTGGTCGTCTCGCCGTTCAGTATAGGCCGCCGGGCGCTCTCCGATCAACCCGCCGATCGATCGCGAGCCGCCCAGCTTGCTCCCCTCGCGCTCAGTGGCGTCGCCGGGTCGGGCCGGCGTAGCAGTCCTCGCCCCGGCGGCAGGCGCTGGGACAATAGCGCTGGCGCTTCTTCGTCCCGAGCCAGTGGATCTCGAGACAGAGCGGCGCCAGGCCGTGGTGAGGACGCGCGCCGAAGTTGGCGGTAAGCTCGACGAGCTGACCGAAACGGGTGCGCTGCACGAGGCGATCGGCGCTCAGCCATTCGAAGCGCGTCAGCTGTTGGTCACCGATGCGACGGTGCAGCGGCGCGAAGACGCGGTCGTTCTCCTTGAGCCGCCGCGCGTGCATCGCGAGCTCGGCGCGGTCGAGGGACCAGACCTGCGGGAGGTTGTAGAGCATCCGCAGCAGCTCGCGGATCTGTACGAGATCGTTGAGCTTCACCGGCGAGAGCTCGTAGCGATCGGTGCTCACGATCGCGTCGTGAAACACCGCCTGGAAGAGCGGCAGCCGATAGATCGGATTGAAGTTCGCCTCTTTGATCTCGTTCGGCGTCGCGATCGACTTGAAGAAGATGTTCGTCGCTCGCGTCTTGGTGTGCCCGCCGAAGATCGCCTTGTTGCGGTTCCACTTGAAATAGAGCGGGTTCTGAATCGTGAGCGTGCCGTGGTTGAAGTGCAGGGCGGGGACGAAGCGCGCGGTCACCGTCTCGGAGCCGAGGACGAGGCCGAGCTTGCGGATCTGCGCGAGGCGGCGCAGGCGATTGTCGCGGTCGCGAGCGACCGTCATCGGATGGCGCGGGTCGTAGTCGGCGAAGAAGTCGCCGTAGGCGTCCTCGTCGACGAAGATCGAGCGTACACCGCGCGTCACGTGGCCACGAACGCGGCGCATCAGCGGCTGCCCCGTCTTCTCTAGGCGGCGCAGCGCTTCCGAGCTCAGCTCGCAGCCGAAGCGGTTCCAACCGCGGCGCCGCGTCCCGTCGCGGTTGGTGATGCAGGCCGCGGGAAAGAGCGCGTCGTCAAAGGTCGAGGTGACCGACTGCGGTCCGTCGGGCATCGTGCGCGGGTCGAGCTTGGTGAAGATCTCGTAGGCGCCGACGAGGTAGCCGTAGTGCTTGGCGCGGATGGCGAACGCGGGCGTGACGAGATAGCGATCCCACTTCGGCTCCTGGTCGTAGCCCAGCCAAAGCCGGCGGAGGCCGAGGCGGTGGAGCGTCTCGAGCGCGGCCAGCGTTCGTCCGTCGCCCCAGAGATAGATGTGGGTCGCACCGAGCAGGCGTTCGACGATCGGGAGCTTCCGGATTTTCTCGCGCAACGTGACGAATCGCTTGTTGCGTTTGAGATAGGCGCGATACGCCAAGGCCGGCCCGATCGGCGAGGCAGCGGAGAAGCCGATCAACAGGCGCAGCGGCGGCAGCCCCTCGCGTTTCTCGAAGCGGTGCCGCAGCCGAATCTCGAGCCGACCCGCGTGCTCCTTGGTGCAGAGCAGGTTGTGCAGCTCGTCGGGCACGATGTAGGTCGCCGTCGCCTCCGCCAGCTGCAGGCCCCAGAACGGCATCGACAACTGCTCGTGCGTGCGACGACAGGGGCTCTTCTTCGCGATCGCCCGCCAGCGCGCGTCGGTGACGGGAAGATACAGCCCCTCGTTGTCGGGGACGATCAACGCGCGGACGGCGGGGTCACGCCCGCTCACGGGCCAGATGATCGCTTGCTCTTTCGACGAGTCGATGCGCACGAGCAGCTGATCGCCCTTCGCCGTGACCGATACCCGCAGGCCGCTCGCCGCGTAGACCCACGTCGCGCCGCCGCGCCGCAGGCGCAACCCGTTCGCCGGCCCGAACTGCGACGACGGGCTGGCGAGGGTCAGCGCTCGGCCGTTCCGCACGCCGCGGATCCCCAAGGTCCCCGGATCGATCTCGGCCCTCCAACTGCGCAAGGCGATCCTGAGTGGTTTCGCTGTCGCCCCCAGCAACGCACTCGGCGCCACCGTAGAGACTATCGCCAGAATCACGAGAAGTTGCTTGCCGGTGCCAGCCACCGCGCCCCCTTTGTCGAGTCGGTTCGATCGCTCCTCCAACGTCTCGGCGCGTCGTACCATTCCCCGCCATCCGTCACAGGCGTCCCGCCGCCATCACCGCGGTTCGTCGGGCGGTCCAACGGGTGGCAGCTGCGACGTAGCGGGTCGCTCACTCGACGCGCTGATCGACGTTGGGGTAGCGGAGCGCCAGCGGCGCCAAACCGTCGCCAGTCGCCCGGAGGCTTGCGTGGACCGCCGGCCGGGAGTATGCTGGTAGCAATCGGACAATCGACGTCAACGAGCGCGCCTGGCGCCGCAGAGTTGTGCGAACCGACGCTCCAGTCGGCGTCAAGCCGAAGAGAAGCCGTGAGCGAATCAAGATCCGCTACGCCACCGACACAGCGGGATCGCGGTGAGCCGAAAGGCCCGGGGGACGCGACCCGCTCCCAGACAGCAGCGCGAACCGATGGCGCAGCAACCCACGCGCCCGATGCGGCTTCGCAATGGCACAGTGCCCTGGACGCCGTTGCGGACGTTATCTGCGTAATCGATCGCGATCACCGGATCCTCGAGGTCAATCGTGCCGGCTGCCTCTCTCTGGGTCTGCCGCGTGAGGCGATCATCGGACGGCGCTGCTGCGAGCTCGCTCACGCCGGCAGTTCAGAGAGCGAGACCTGTCCCTATTGCGCCGCTCGCCAGACGCTCGCGCCCGAGCAGAGCACGTACGAAGCGAAAGGACGGACCTACGAGCTCTTCGTTTCGCCCTTGGCCGTCTCCGGGGGGCAACCGACGGCGTTCGTACACGTCGTCCGAGATGTCACCGACAAGCGCGCGATCGATGAGCAGCTGGCTCTCTTCCACGCCCTCATACAGCGCTCGAACGACGCGATCGAGGTGCTCGATCCGGAGACGGGGCGTATCCTCGACGTCAACGAGCGAGGTTGCCTCGACCTCGGGTATTCGCGCGACGAGTACCTCGAGCTAACCGTCTTCGACATCGACCCAATGGTCGATTCGCGGACCTTCGCGGGTACCGTGGAATGGGTCCGCCGGTCCGGCGCCACGATCTGGGAGGGGATTCATCGTCGCAAGGATGGCTCGACCTTCCCCGTCGAGGTCAGTATCTCGCACGTTGGGCTCAGTCGCGGATATCTCGTCGCTGTGGTGCGCGACATCACAGAGCGACGCAAGGCGGAAGCGGTGGCGCGTCGTGCGCGGGACACCGAGCGGGCGATCAGCGAGATCCTGCGGCTCTCCTTGCAGAGCGCTCCGCTCGAGGATGTTCTGCAGCAGGCGTTGGAGACGATCCTCGCGATCTCGTGGTTGAGCATCGAGCGAAGCGGCGCAATTCTGCTCGTCAACGACAAGAGCGGCGTCCTCGAAATGAAGGCCCACGTCGGGTTGGCCCCGGCGATCGTGCAGAGCTGCCGATGCGTGCCTCTCGGTCTGTGTCTCTGCGGTCGAGCCGCGGCGAGTCTCGACCCGATCCACGCCAGCGACGTCGACGAGCGACACGAGATCCGCTACGCGGGCATCCGCCCCCACGGCCACTATTGTATCCCGATCGTCCACGCGGGCCGCGCCCTCGGTGTCTTCAACATCTACCTCGCATCCGGCCACCCGCGCGTGCAGCACGAGATCGAGTTCCTGACGTCCGTGGCCGACACCCTGGCGGTCTTGATCTTACGGCACGACGCGGAGCGAGAGCGGCAGCTCGCCGAAGAGCAGCTCGCGATGTCCCAGCGACTCGAGGCGGTGGGGCGTCTCGCCGGCGGCCTGGCCCACGACTTCAACAACCTGCTCTCGGTCATCATATGCTACGCCAGCTTCGCCGCCGACGCGCTGAGTCAGCCAAACCCGGTGCGCGACGACGTGCTCGAAGTGCTGAGTGCCGCCGAGCGCGCAGCTGGGCTCACGAGGCAACTTCTCGCGTTCAGCCGAAAACAGGTGCTCCAGCCCGAGGTGCTCGACCTCAATGCGATCATCAGCGCCATCGAGAGCATGTTGCGGCCGCTGCTCGGCGAGGATGTCGAGATTGTCTTGGGGCTCGCCGATGACCTTGGCCGCGTGCGGGCCGATCCCGGGCAGCTGGAGCAGGTGATCATGAACCTCGCCGTCAACGCCCGGGATGCGATGCCGCTTGGGGGAAAGCTGATCATCGAGACACGCAACGTCGAGCTCGACGAGAGCTACGCTGCGTCGCACGTTTCTGTGAAAGCCGGCCATCACGTGCTGCTCAGCGTGAGCGACACCGGGATTGGGATGCAGGCTGAAACGTTGGCTCAGGTGTTCGAGCCCTTCTTCACGACGAAGGAGAGAGGGAAGGGCACGGGGCTCGGGCTCTCGATGGTATATGGCATCGTCAAGCAGAGCAATGGCAACATCTGGGCGTACAGCGAGCCGGGTATCGGCACCACATTCAAGATCTACCTCCCGCGGATCGCCGAACAGCCGGCCCGAGCAAGACGGCGGCCCCAGCCGACGGTTGCGACCGGGACCGAGACCGTGCTCATCGTCGAAGACGAGGACGCCGTTCGACGCCTCGCCGAGCGCATCCTGCGCGGCGCCGGCTACGACGTTCACGTCGCCGCACGCGGCGACGAGGCGCTGCGGGTTTGTGACGAGCTCGACGGCGCGCTCGACCTGCTGCTCACCGACGTCGTGATGCCCCAGATGAGCGGGCGCGCGTTGGCCGAACGGCTCGTCGAGCGGTTCCCGGGGCTCGAAGTGGTCTACATGTCGGGCTACACCGATGACGCCATCGCGCAGCACGGCATTCTCGAGCTCGGAACGCGCTTCGTCGGTAAGCCATTCTCGGCCGCCGAGTTGACTCGCATCGTGCGGGAAGCACTCGACACACGGGCGCCGCGACCCCGTGTCGAACGCGTCGAATGATCGTCGGTCGCGATCGTACGCGGGCGATGGGGGACGAGGATGGAGAGCGACATTCGGGGTGACGGTCTGCGGTCTCGCGGTCGTCGGGTGCGTCGAGTCGGTACGATCGTCTTCGCCCTCGTCTGGTGCGCGGTCGTCACGGGCATGCTGGTCTTCGTCTATCAGACGATCGTCGCCCCAGCGGAGGCGTCGAAGGCCTGGACCGCGGTTCCCTGTACGGTCGTCGAAAGCAAGGTGGTCGCGGGCAAGGACGACGAAGGCGACCCGACGTACGCGTTCTCGGTGCGGATTCGCTACGTCGTCGATGGTATCACCTATGAAGGCGGCCGCCACCAGGTGACGAGCGTCTCGAGTCACGAGCGCGCATCCCGCGACGCCCTGGTCGCGCGCTACCCCGTGGGGAGCCAGCAGACGGCCTACTACGATCCGGCGAACCCCAAGAGGGCCGTCCTGGTTCGCGGGGAGGCCGGCGTCATCTGGTATCTGCTGATCTTCTTGGGTGGCTTCGAGCTCGTCGGGATCGTCCTCCTACTCCGCGGGTTCGGGCTGCTCTCCCGTCGCCGCTGAGAGCGCTCGGGACAATTCGCTCGAGGCGAAACGTCGACGGCCCTCGCCGGCTCACTCCAAGACCACGGGGACGACGAGATCGCCGCTTTGGGGCAGGACCACGTCGACGGACACCTCGGTCGGCGTCCCGGGGGCGTCGCAGATCCCGTAGCTACCGTCGGGGAACGTGGCCGATGAGGTCGGGGTGCAGAAGACCGACGGTTGCCCCGTGTCCGCGCAGTCGCTCGGCAGCGTGGTGTAGACCGCGAAGCGCACGGTGTAGGTCCCGGCGGGGAGCGGCGTGAAGTAGCCCGTCGTCGTCGTGGTCGTGCCGGCCTCGGGCCAGCCGCGCGCTGCGCAGTCGACGGTCGTCTGGTAGGTCGTCAACACGCGGGCGTCCCAGATGATCTCCGTCCCGAGGGTCTTGTTCACCCGGCCGAGCACATCGGCAAATGGCGCGGTCGGCGCGGGGCACTCGCAGGGGCACTGAAAGCCGATGCCCAGCTTGTAGCCGTCGACCTGCATCCGGTCGCAGCCATACCCGGTCTGTACGACGAAGAAGCTCTGCTCGGTGGAGGTGCTGAATTGGAACGTCACCGTCTGCTTCGACGGCAGGCTAATCGGCGTGATGCGGAACGCGTCGCTATAGACGTCGAAGGGGCCGGCGCTGCATTCGCTGCCGCCGCTGAACACGCCCGAGAGGTTCGGACATTGGGTCCAGTACCGCCCATGGAGGCGGAAGACCGCGCCCTCTGTGCTGCCGTCGGTATCGGCGAGCAGCATCGGTTTGATGACGCTCGTCCCCTGTCCCGACCCGAGGGTCCGCACCTGATCGACGAGCGCCGAACAGGGCAGCGATTTGTACGTCGTCCAGCTCTGCGACGCTGAATCGTAGCGCTCGAGCTTGTAGAAGCCGGTGCAGTCGCCCCAGAAGATATCCTCTTGGCTGCCATTTTCGAGCGACGGGCTGATCGTCGCGCCGGCCGTGTAGCTCGCGTTTACGTTCGTGAAATGCACCGTGAGCGCTTCGCAGCTGGCCGTCGGCGCCACACCCTGCTTGCAGGTCGGCTGACTCGGCGAGGGACAGCGCGGCTCGTACGAGGTTCCGTCGCTGTTGCAGCAGACCACGCTCACGCTCTCGCAGGCCGGGTACATCTCGAAGGTACAGTCGCTGCGATGGCCCAACTTGAGGGGCGCCGGGCAGCTCCAATTGTTGCCGACGCAGCTCGCGGGCTGTTCGACGTCGCTGCTGCAGGTGTAGCACGACGGCGGCGTTCCCTGGCAACCTGTGACCGCGGTGTCGCTATCGACCACGTCGAGCTGCTGATCGGGCTCGATCACATCGCCCAGGTTGCCGAGCCAACGGAGAAGGTCGGTCTCGCTCTGGAAACAGAACCACTTCAGCGTCGACTTGTGGATGAACGGCAGGTCCGGGGGACACAAAAATCCGCTCTCCTGCACCCCCAGCTGCACCGCGTCGTATTCGCAATAGCGAATCCCGCTGTCGCTGCGGGCCACACCGCCATTGCTACAGCTCACCCCCGCCGGGTCGTCGGCGCAACCGATCGCCGAGACCAGGAGCACGACCAACACCGCAAGCCACCGACACATCTGCTGTTGACAGTACCGCTTCATCATCTACCTCCCGTAAGGCTCCCCGCGCCACCGCGGGAACGCTCATCTCTTCTTCGTCGGTCGCTCTCGCCGACTGCGCCGCGCCGCTCCGGACGGCTGCAGATCGTTGTCTTCGACGACGGGCGAGACGCAAAACACGATGTGATATTTCTGATCGCCGACGCCCTGGTCCGTCGCCGCTCCCTCGAGGTGCGCCGTGCCGTCGCGCAGCGTTCGATAGACCTGCTCGCGCAGCTCGCCGAGGGCGTCGCTCGTCGCGGCAAAGGTGAAGACCCGGGCGAAGGCGTCGGGGTCGTTCTCCTGCAGCCGGCTGATCACGGTATCCAGCGTCGCTTCACCGAGGTGATTGAGGGCGTCGATGCGCCGCTCCCAGTTGTCCTGCGTCAGGGTGACGTAGTCCGCGTTGGCGCGATAGACCAGCCGACCGCCCCGCGTTTCGGCGACGATCCGCTCGTCGCGCAGAAGGCTCGCCAGCGCCGCCTCGATCGCCGAACGATTGTCGACCGCCTCGCCGCCGAGGGACTCCAGCAGCTGCGCCATCGTCTGTGGCTCGATCGCCAGGAAGTACTCGATCCGCCGCGGCAGGCCGTGCTCCGCTTCGGGGGCGAAGAAGTCGGACTTGACCCGCTGGGAGATCGCCGTCACGGTCCGCACCGACTTGCCCAGCACCTCCGCCGATTCTTTGACGGTCAACCCGCCCGCCCGCAGGTCTTTGAAGTATCCGAGGGTGATCAACTCGACGAGCCGATCCAAGGGAATGCGACAGCGGCGGGCGAAGCGAATCACGGGCTTGAGCAGCGAAAACAGCAGCCGATTCTCGGTCTCCAAGCGGCTCAGTACCGCGGCGGTGTCGATCGGGCTCATCTGGGGCTGTTCGTTGCTCATGCGTCCGCTTAAAGGAAAAATTTTGCCGTCAAACTAAGTGCAGAATATTGCCATTATCTCCCGCTGTCAACCGAAATCTGCGGCGCCGCCCTTCTGGGCCCGCGGGTGGTCACAAAACCATCTCGCTGCGCTGATGCATCTTGGGGATTTTGGAAGCTCGTGGGGCGTGCTACACTCGACCCCGGGACCAGCCCTCAGGGCGTACCAACACACGGAGAGACAACATGCGACAGCCGAATTGGTTGGCCGACACCGGCCTCGCGCTCATTCTATTGCTCACGCTGCAGCTCGTGGTCTTCGGCTGCTCTGGCGGGTCTTCATCGACGGCGGACGGCAGCAGCACCGCCGACCAGCAGAACGACCAGAGCGTCATCGCCGATCTCGGCGTCGATCGTGTCGATGGCTCAACCGAGGAGCTGCCCCCCGCCGATCTGTCGCTCGAGGACAGCGTGGCGCCCGATACGGCGGATCTCTCCGGGGAGGACCAGAGCGTCGTCGACCTCACGGCGTCCGACACGGCGGACGTGGAACCCGACGAGCTCCAACCGAGCGATGCCGGCGACGGCGTGCTGGCCGATCAGGGCGGCACGGACGTCGAGCTCGACCTCGTGAGCGACATTCAAGCCGACGGCGCCACGGACATCGGGGTCGACCTCGTGAACGACGCGCAGCCCGACGTCAGCACCGACACCGCATCGCCGCCCGATACGAACGACGCCGACGATGACGGCGGATCACAGAGCGATGGTGGCCTCGACACGCTCGTGCCAGACCAGGTGACCTGCGAGCAGGACACGCTTCGCTGTACCAACGACGTACTGGAGACGTGCGACGCCAACCAATGGGTCACCGCGGCCAACTGTAGCAACGGTTGCAACCCGAAAAGCGACCCCGCGGTCTGCTACCCGCCGAATACCTGGAAGAGCGTCGCCCTCGGCCCGTTTGGGGCGGTCTGTGCGATCAATCTGGACGGGTCGCTCTGGTGCTGGGGCGATAACGGAGACGGCCAGCTCGGCATCAACAGCACCATCCGCAGTGTGGTGCCCGCCCTCGTCGGCACGCTGGACCAGAAATGGAAGATGGTCTCGGTCGGTGGCGACCACAGCTGCGGTATCCGTGACGACGATTCGCTGTGGTGCTGGGGCAACAGCGACGACGGCGAAGCGGGGGTCGCGTCGAGTCTGGTCCCGGTCAATATCAGCGATGGCATGAGCTGGGCCTCCGTCTCGGCGGGCGACGACTTCACCTGCGCGATCGAGAAGACCAGCCTCGCCCTGTATTGCTGGGGTTCCGACAAGTACGGCCAGCTCGGCGCGGGGGCGACGGACCAGACCGGAAGCACCAAGCGCAAGATCGGCTCTTCGAAGTGGCTCAGCGTCTCGCTGGGCACGAGCCACGCCTGTGGGATCATCCAGGACAGCCAGAACCCCGACCGCGGCACGCTCCACTGTTGGGGTCGCAACAACCAGCGCCAGCTGGGCCAGGGCGCGGACACCGACGACAAGGACGCCCCTAGCCCGGTCGGCTCCGCCCTCTGGTGGGATGTGAAAGCGGGCAGCAGCCACAATTGCGGGCGTCAGATCGACAACAAGATGTATTGCTGGGGCAACGGCAGCTACGGAAAACTCGGTAAGGCATCGCCGACCGCCGCCGGCGACCCGCTGAAGGTAACCGACAACGAGTGGACGATGGTGACGGCGGGCAGCAACCAGAGCTGCGGGCTGGTCGGTACGTCGCTCTATTGTCTGGGAAACAATACCGACGGCGAGCTGGGTATCGGCGCACCTGGCGACTCGGTCAACGCGACCCCACAACTGATCACGGGCCAGTGGAAATTCGTCGCCAGCGGAAGCGGCGCGACCTGTGCGATCCGGTCGGACGACACGCTGCAATGCTGGGGTAACACGTTCAACGGGCAGGTCGGCAATGGGTTGCTCGGCTGGGTCATCGAGCCCTCCAACCTGCAGAGCTGGCCGACGTTCAGCATGCTCTCGGCGGGATTTCGGGCGACCTGCGGGTTGACCACGGGGTCGCTGCTCTACTGCTTTGGCGACAACGAGTCCGGGCAGCTGGCTGACGACACGACGCTGCAGAAGCGAGAGCCGACGAAATCGAACGACGACCTGTGGCTCAAGATCTCGCTCTCGCAGAAGCACGGTTGTGCGATCCGCAACGACAACAAGGGCTTCTGCTGGGGCGGCAACATCCGCGGACAGCTCGGAATCGGCGTCGCCAACACGACATTGGTCACTCAGCCGAGTCAGATCAACCCGGGAGCCCCCGCCGAAACCTGGTCCGACCTCAGCGCGGGATACGACTTCACCTGCGGCGTGAAATCGGACAAGTCTTTGTATTGTTGGGGCTACAACGCCAGCGGCGAGCTCGGCCTGGGGGCCCCCAACAAGGGGCAGAGCTTCAATCTGCCCCAGCTCGTCGACTCCGGGGAGTGGCGCATGGTCAGCGCCAGCGGAAGCAGCAGCTTCGCCTGCGCGATCAAAGTGGTCCAGGACGAGGCGGACAGTGGCACGCTGTACTGCTGGGGCAACAACTTCTACGGCCAGCTGGGTACTAGTGATACCAGCGAGCGACTGATCCCGACGCAGGTCCAATCGGCGCTCTGGCGGATGGTTTCGGCTGGGGGCAACCTGACCTGCGGCATCCAGAAAGACCAGAAGCTCTATTGCTGGGGCTCCAACAGCGTGGGTAGTGTCGGCACGGGCAGCGTTCAGAGCAGCATCTCGCTGCCTGCGAAAGTAAACGACGAGAGCTGGAAGTGGGTTTCCGCGGGCGGCGGTCACGTCTGCGCGATTCGCAGCGACGACACGCTCTGGTGTTGGGGCAACAAGTTCGACGGCCGCCTGACCCTCGACCCGGACACCGCTGACCACCAGAGAACGCCGCTCTTGATCCCCCACCCGGCGGGCAAGGGCTGGATCGACGTGGTCGCTGGCGGAAGCCACACCTGTGCGGTCGACAGCGACCATGTCGCCTGGTGTTGGGGCTCGGTCGTCGACGGACAACTGGGCCTGGGCATCTCGGCCTACGTCTGGTCGCCCGAGTCGCCAACGTTCGGCAAGTGATCGCCGATTCGGTGGTCACTTCGCGGGTCGAGGTTCGAGCAAGATCACGCGACCGAACGCTTTGGAGGCGTAGAGAGCGACGCGTTTGCCGGCGAGCAGGCTGCGGTACAGCTTGGCCAGCATCCAGGCATCCCCCGCCGTCTTCCCGGCGGCAAATGGTTTCGGCGGCTCGTTGGGCGGCACGACGAGCACGTCGTACAGGCGGAACGGGTGTTTGCGGGTCGGAGCGATCCCCAGCGCGGCCCAGAATCCCTTGTCCGGCCGGGCGACCATCTTCAGGTAATCGTTGGACTCGCAGACCGTGGCGTCCTTGCTCGATGCGAAGTCACACCCGCTCTCGACGAACAACAGCCGGCCGTGACCGATGAAGGCGAGTGGCGACGGGACGAGCTGCTTGAATCGCGCCGGGTCGTAGGAGTATCTCCGCTTCCCCGTCGACGAGATCACCGGTGCGAGATCGGGCACCGTCGCTTTGCTGAACAGTGGCTTGAATTTCAGCAACGGCTCGGGCGCCTTTGAGCGGATGTTCCGCAGGGCTTCGAGCTGTTTGCGGGGGACCCGCTTGAGATGCCGATCGGCATGCGCGCGTTTGTACAACGTCGCATCGATCGTGAGCGCGCGCTTCAGCGACGCCAACGCCGGCCCAGGCTTGTGCAGCGACGCCAGCAGTTGCGCGCCGACGTACGGCGCCTCGGCGTTTCCTGGATCGAGTCGTCCGGCTTCGTCGATCAGCTTCTTCGCTTCGCTGGTCCTTCGTCGGCTGAGCAGCTTTCGCGCCTGCTGCAGCAGGGCCGCAGAACGCCAGCGGGCCAGCGGTTTGACCGTCAGCCCGCCGAGATACTCGTAGTGGAAGCCCTGCACGGGACAGCCGGTAATCCCGCTGGTCCAGAATACCGCGAGCCCGTTGACGTGGGGCAGCCGATAGAACTGGGGCTCCGCACCGTCCGCCTCGTCGTAGCTCTTGAAGTTGGGCCGGCGCGACTCGACGTACGTTTTCAGCGCCGGATCCACCTTTTCCGGCTTGAGATACCGGACGCCAAGCTGCAGAACCAGACGGCGGATGTTGCGCCGTGGCACGGGTTTGCCCGTCTTGAGGTCGAACCCTTCCTCCAGCCCACACTGCATCGACGTCGAAAAGAAGTAGCGGCCGTCGAGTGTCAGCGCGGCAACCTGGCAGATGTTTATCGGTTCGCCCGGATCGTCGCACGCCTTGGCCGATGGGGACCAGAAGAGCAGCACGAACAGTGCAGAGACGAGAATTGAGCAGCGCATCGCACCTCCGATTGGGTCAATTGTTTGCGTATCGTCGCCCGGGAGTGGACGCCATCAGCCGACGTCGAGTCGAGCGAGATCGTATCTTACCGCCCGGCCTCCGGCCTGGCAAGCGTGCGTCCATCGACGCCGACGATCACCCTTTCCTCATGGGTCCGGTCGAGAAACGTTGGAATCAACAGGGCAAAATGGTACGCTCTTGCCCATGAACGTCGTTTCGACACGCCGTCAGCGGCGGACAGTGCTCGCACTGCTCCTGACACTCGCCGCAATGGTGGGCGAGGCGAAACCGACGAGCCTGCGCCAGCGACCGTCGCACCCATCCGCCGTCGACCTCTATGGAGCAACCGACCCCTGGGCCTACCTGACGGGCCAATTCGAGCCGGCCAAACATCCGCTCTTCATCCGCATCCGCGGCCTGGGGCCCCGCTCGAAACGACACTGGCTGCGCCGGGAAGCCGCCGAGGCCCTCGTGCGCATGTTTCGCGCCCTGCGCCAGGCGATCCCCGGGGCCGCGCTCACCGTGCGCAGCGGCGCCCGCACCTTTGCGTTTCAGGCCAAGGTCTGGGATCTGAGGTTCCACTCCAGCCGCGGCAACGCCCGCGAGCGCGGGCTGCACGTGATGCGCTGGTTCGCGATGCCCGGCACCTCGCGCCACCATTGGGGCACCGAGGTCGACATCCTGGAATTCTCCAACCACTACTTCCAACGCGGAATCGGCCGCCGGATCTATCGCTGGCTACAGGCCAACGCCGCCCGCTACGGCTACTGCCAGCCCTTCACCCGCGGTCGCCAGCACGGCTACCGCGAAGAACGCTGGCACTGGTCCTACCGCCCGCTGGCACGCCACTTCCGCCAGGAGTGGCTGCGCCGCTTCGCCCGCTTCCCCAACCCCGCCACCGCCCTCGGTCCCTTCGCTGGCCGCCAGACCCTCGCACCTCTAGCCCCAACCTACGTAGCGAACGTCGACCCGGGTTGCCGCTGACAAACAGGTAGTCTAGCCGCCGCCGAGCCAATCGATGAGCCAGACGAGAAACAGCGCGGCGCCGCAGGCCGCGGCGAGCCATCCCAGCGGCGGGCGAGCCGGCGAAGCGCGGTCGGCGTTGGTAGAGGAGACACCGAGCGCGATGCCGCTCAGGGCTGCCAGCACCGCCAATCCGGTCAGCAGTGGGCGTAATGGAA
>JAGQJP010000853.1 GCA_020430585.1 Myxococcales bacterium
ACCGCGAACCGCTTGCGAGACCTCGTCGACGAGTTCGGACTCGAGCCGACCGACCGGCGCGCGCGTGAGAGCCTGGTTGAAGTTCTCGCCGACGGCCGACGCATCGACTTCGCGGTCGTCGTCAACGCGCTGACCATCCGCGAGCTTCGGGACATCTGCGAAGCCCTGCACCTATTCGGGGGAGGGCGAGCAAAGCCGCCGCTCGTCGAGCGCATTCTCGCGGCGGGAGGCGAGCCCACCTCTACCGAGGCCCCCAATGAGTTCGAGCCCGCGAATGAGGCCGCGCACCTTCTGCGCGCTTCTGCTCTCACTCGCGACGACAAGCACGGAATACTCGTGCGCCTCACCGCGCCCAGGCTCCGCGCCATCGCGGATGCACTCGGCCTGGCGATCGACGACCGTCGCAGTCGCTCGAGCCTGATCAACGCGCTGTCCGATGGGCGTCGAGCAGATTTCGCTGCCGCGCTCGAGCACTTCACGCGCGCCGACCTCCGCGAGGCGTGTTTGGCGCTCGGGTTACCGTCGAGCGGGAGTGACAAGGAAGAGATCGTTGCCCGGATCCTGAGCTTGGGTGACACGAAAGGCAGCGATCCATCTGGCGGAGAAGCTGTGATCGCCGCGCCGGCGCGCGAGGAAGAGCCGGCCGCTGCCTCCTACATGGCAGCACACGAGGCGATCCAGCCTTCAACACCCGAACCGCTCAGCCCGCCGCCAAGCATCGCCAGCACGACTCGACCTCGACTCTCATCACGAACGGAGACATCTCGCGTGGAAGCCCACGACCTCAACTGGATCGCGAACTTCATCTGGGGAATCGCGGACGATGTGCTCCGCGATCTCTACGTTCGCGGGAAGTATCGCGACGTCATCCTTCCGATGACGGTGCTGCGGCGTCTCGACGCCGTTCTCGAGCCGACCAAGAAGGCCGTGCTCGACATGAAGGCGTCACTCGACGCGGCGAAGGTCGTGCATCAGGACGCAGCACTGCGCCAGGCCGCGGGGCAAGCGTTCTACAACACTTCGAAGTTCACGCTTCGCGATCTTCGGTCGCGGGCGAGCCAGCAGCAGCTGAAGGCCGACTTCGAGGCGTACCTCGACGGCTTCTCGCCGAACGTCCAGGACATCCTCGAGAACTTCGAGTTCCGCAACCAGATTCCGCGGCTCTCGAAGGCCGATGCGCTCGGCACGCTGATCGAGAAGCTGTTGTCGCCGGACATCAACCTGAGCCCGAATCCCGTGTTGAACGGCGACGGCTCGGTCAAGCAGCCCGGTCTCGACAACCACGGAATGGGAACCGTTTTCGAGGAACTCGTCCGGCGATTCAACGAGGAGAACAACGAGGAAGCGGGCGAGCACTGGACGCCGCGCGACGCGGTTCGGCTCATGGCGAAGCTCATCTTCCTTCCGATTGCCGAGGAGATCGAGTCGGGCACCTACCTGCTCTACGACGGGGCGTGCGGAACGGGCGGGATGCTCACGGTCGCCGAAGAGACGTTGCAGCAGCTCGCAGCCGATCACGGCAAGCAGGTGGCCACGCACCTCTACGGACAGGAGATCAACGCCGAGACCTACGCCATCTGCAAGGCCGACCTGCTGCTCAAGGGCGAGGGCGACGCCGCGGACAACATCATCGGCGGCCCCGAGTACTCGACGCTCGCGAACGATGCGTTTCCCTCGCGCGAGTTCGACTTCATGCTCTCGAACCCGCCCTACGGAAAGAGTTGGAAGAGCGACCTCGAGCGCATGGGTGGGAAGGATGGCCTGAAGGACCCGCGCTTCCTTATCGAGCACGGTGGTGACGGCGAGTACTCGCTCGTCACGCGCTCGAGCGACGGCCAGATGCTCTTCCTGGCCAACATGCTCTCGAAGATGAAGCAGGGAACCAAGCTCGGAAGCCGCATCGCCGAGGTGCACAACGGCAGCTCGCTCTTCACCGGTGATGCGGGCCAGGGCGAGAGCAACATCCGACGCTGGATCATCGAGAACGATTGGCTGGAAGCCATCGTCGCGCTGCCGCTCAACATGTTCTACAACACGGGCATCGCGACCTACATCTGGGTGCTCACGAACCGGAAGCCCGCGCACCGGAAGGGCCGCGTTCAGCTCATCGACGCCACGCAGTGGTACAAGCCGCTGCGCAAGAACCTCGGCAAGAAGAACTGCGAGCTCTCCGACGAGGACGTCGCGCGCATCTGCGACACGTTCCTCGAGTTCAAGGAGACGGAGCAGTCGAAGATCTTTCCGAACGCGGCGTTCGGCTATTGGAAGGTGACGGTCGAGCGACCGCTGCGTCTGCGAGGCATCGACTCCGAGCGCACCTACTCCGCCAAGGAGCTCAAGGCGCTCAAGGAAACGGCAGAGCGCGCAGACGATGCGCCGCCGGTCATCAGGAAGATCCACAAGAAGGGAACCGCGGCCGACCCGCTCCGCGGTCTCTTCGAGGCCACGGTCGACGGCAAGCGAGTCGTCGTCGAGTACGAGCCCGACTCCGACTTGCGCGACACCGAGCAGGTGCCGCTGCTCGAGGAGGGCGGCATCGAGGCGTTCCTTCGCCGCGAGGTTCTACCCCATGCTGCCGACGCCTGGTACGTGCCGGGCAGCGTGAAGACCGGCTACGAGATCAGCTTCACCCGCTACTTCTACAAGCCGCAGCCGCTGCGATCTCTGGAAGAGATTCGCGCGGACATCCTCGCGCTGGAGAAGGAGACGGAGGGGCTGCTCGACGAAATCATCGGCCAGACCGTGGCTGATTAGTCCGTCGGGCTGCTGCGCTTGCCGACGTATCGAGCGATGGCTAGCCGAAACGGAGAATCCGCATGACTTCAGACGGCGAAAATGTCGAGGCACCGTC
>JAGQJP010000854.1 GCA_020430585.1 Myxococcales bacterium
CCGAGACGGGTAAGGACTCGACCGACACGGGCGGCGAGAACCAAGAGTGCAACGTCCCCAGTGATTGCGCCACAAAGCTCGGCACCATCGGGAGTTGCGAAGAGCCCGATTGCCAGAGCGGCAAGTGTGTGCGCAAGAACAAGCCCAAAGACACGAGCTGTGAGAATGGCGACAGCTGCACCGAGAACGATAGCTGCGACGGCGCAGGTCACTGCATCGCGGGGACCTTCGTCTGCGACTGCCAGAAGAACGAGGACTGCGCGCTCCTCGACAGCGCCTGCACCGTCGGTGTCTGCAACGTCCTGACCAGCACCTGCGAGGCGCAGTCGACCAACGAAGGCGGCGATTGCGACGATGGCAACGAGTGCACGACGTCGGACACCTGCAAGAGCGGTACCTGCGTCGGAACGCCCCAGTTTGGCCTGGTCTGCGGCAGCGGCGAGAGCGAGAGCTGTGATTTTTGGGGAACCTGCGTCAAATGGACGCCGCTCGAGCTCAGCGTGAAACCGTTCGAGGACGCGACTCCCTGCGCGACGCAGGTCGACTGCCCCTCTGCGGGATTTCAATGTGTCGACGGCCTCTGTCGTTGTCTCGACGCCAAGCTCGGCTGCACCTGCGGGACGCAGTTGATCACCTGCGATCTGGGCCAGAACTGTCTCGAGCGCACCGATCCGAAAAATCCGACGGAGAAACTCTACAGCTGTGTCGCCCATCGCTACACGATCGAGCGGGTCTGTCGGATCGCGGATCCCGCAGGCGACATCGTCTACGCCGTTACCCTCGTGAGCCGCGGAGGGCTCGACTCTGGCGATTCGCTTTACGACGCTCACGTTCGCCTGATCGAGGGCGGCAACATCACGAGCAGTCAGACCCTCTTCACCCAAAAGCCGCTGCCCTACGCATCGGTGCAGCTGGTCTGCGATGGCCCGCTGATCGCCCTGAGCGCGAGCGGCGAGATTCACGTCACCGAGCTCTACGTTCGCGGTCCGAGCGGCAGCTGGAAGCTCGACAAGGGGCTGATGGAGGCGGTGACGTCGCAGGACGTCAACACCGTCGATCCGCGCCGCATCACGGGGGTCTACAGCACGATCGATCCTGCTGGCAAGCGCGTGTTCTGGATCGGCGGCGAGTATCGGTTCGTGCAGGCAGATGGGACGGGCTACGGGGATCACGCGATACGCTGTGTCGAGGATACAGCCGCGGTCAGCGGCTACAGCTGCAAGTTCGTCAAGGTTCAAGGCATCGAGCCCGGCGTGAGCTACCACGTCGAGACCCTCCCCGACGGGCTGCGGCCACCCTACGACGGGACGAGGATCTCCACCATGGCTTACTACTTCGCCGGCCACTGGGACGGCGCGGTCGAGCGCCTCGTCGCGGGGACGATGGTGCGCTACAGCGAGTATCTCTCGAGCGTGACGCCGCCGTACAGCGGTGAAGTCTCGTTCGCCCACTGGATTCTCGGCGGGTTGCAGAAGGGCACGCTGACCCTGCTCGCGCCCGATGGGTGCAGCGGCGCCAGCGGATTCATGTGCGAGGTGTCGAATACGGAGGTCGGCTTCAACCGTGGGATCCGCGACCTCAGTGGGCGCGGCGACAAGCGGATCGCCCTCGGCGGGCCGCCGCAGTTCTGGTTCGAGGACTCCGATGCGTTGCCCAAGCCCGACACCGATCCCGTCAACAGCGGGCGGATCTTCCTGTTCGATGGGTCGAAGTGGAGCGAGCGGGTCTACCCGGCGTCGCAGCGCTTGACCGATCCAGGGGCGATCGCCGAGACGCCCTACGAGTTCATCTACGACCAGGCCCGCTTCCTGACGGACAGCCTGGTGCTGATCGCCGGCCACTACCGCGCTTGCCTCGGTGTCAACTGCTTCGAGACCAGCGGGGAGAACGCCGCCCAGGTGAGCATTCGGCCGTTCATCACGACCTACGACCTTTCGAGCGATACCTTCGGCCCGATGATCCCGATCGGCGCGGGGACGCTGCGGGATTGTTGCATGGGCGACTCCTGCCAGACCACGCCGCACTGCTTGCAAGACCTCTCGGCGGCGGTCTACGAGGGCGAAACGTTCCATTCGATGAGCATCCGCGAGCACCCCGCGGGGCTCGAGATCTACCTCGCCCTGAACCCGGCGCCGCCCGACCTGAAAGACTTCTTCGAGCTCGAGGACACGACCCCGACGATTTTCCGCTTCATCGCGACGAAGAAACCGTGAGCGAACCACTGGAGAGACGCATGAGAGATTGGAAGGCGCTTTCGCATCTCGTGTTGATGGCGATCGTCGTGCTCGCCCTGACGGCCTGCACCGGCACGCGCAAGAAGAAATACGGTCAGCTCTGCCAGGACGACGGCTCGTGCCCCAGCGGCGCGCTCTGCGTCGACGGCCGTTGCGCGGCGCTCCAGAGTTGTCAGTCCTCCAATGACTGCGCCGTCGGCGTCTGCAGCGAGGGCTACTGCTGGACCGAGTCGTGCACCAGCGACAGCCAGTGTCCCGCGACGTTGCAGTGCCTCGAGGGCTACTGCATCCGGAGCGCCGAGACCGTCGACGCCCGCGACACCTCGGGCGAGGACCAGCAGACGACCAACGATCAGGGCACCGAGAAGCAGTGTGACGTCGACAGCGACTGCGACGGCAAGGTGAGCGGGCTCGGCGCCTGCGAAGAGGTCGCCTGCACGAGCGGCCAGTGCGGCAAGCGCAACAAGCCGAAGGACTCGACCTGCGACGATCAGAACCCCTGCACGGGCGACGACAAGTGCGACGACAAGGGCGTCTGCCAACCGGGCGCGAACGTCTGCGAGTGTCAGAAGGACGCCGACTGCACCAAGCTCGACGACTCGTGTAACAAGGGGGTCTGCAACCTCGACAGCCACGGCTGCGAGAAGTCTCCGATCAACGAGGGCAACTCCTGCGACGACGGGAACGAATGCACCGTCACCGACACCTGCAAGTCCGGGGTCTGTGCCGGGAATCCCAGCTTCGGCGCGAGCTGTGGCGACGGTGTCAACCGGCATTGCGATTTCTACGGCGCCTGCATCGAGTGGCTGGAGAGCACGCTCTCCGCGCCAGCGTCGCCGATGAGCGACAGTTGCACTACCGCCAGCGACTGCCCCAACGGTGGCATGGGCTACAGCTGCACCGATGGGCTCTGCCTCTGCACCGACAGCAACGGCTGCACCTGCGCTCTCGACACGGGCGACGTCTGCAGCGAGGGGCAGGTCTGCCTCATCCGAGACAGCCAGCAGGTTCCGGGGGACAAGACGTACCGCTGTAGTTACCAATCGATGCGGCAAGCCGCGGTCTGCCGTATCCGCGAGAGCGGCAAATCGGACACCCTGTACTTGTTGGGGATCAACTTCTTCGAAGACTTCCAACCGACCACGGGGACCTTCGATGCCGTTTTCGATCGCATGGAGAACGGTCTCTCCGTCGAGACACAGGTTCCCCAGACCGAGCTCGGCCTCTACTATTCGAACGCGACGATGCTCTGCTCGGGCGGCGTCGGTGGCGTATCGATCTCGGGTGAAGGGTATTATCTCTACCCCTTCAAGCTCGACTCCCAGAAGACGTGGCAGCCGATGGACGGACTCTACGAGACGCTGAGCGGCATCGGGGGCCAGACGGACAACGTATATGGATCGATCTTCGCGCTGCAGTCGCTGACCCTCGCGGACCAACGCATCGTGACCTACTGGGGTGGGTACCTGCGAGCGAGCAGCCTGCTCGGGCCGGGTGACGTCGATCCGCGCAGCCACGAGGATTTCCTCGTGCGCTGCATCGAGAATTCGGGGTCGTCGACGGGGTTCGACTGCGAGCCGCGCTTCCTCGAGCTCCACGAC
>JAGQJP010000855.1 GCA_020430585.1 Myxococcales bacterium
CGAGGCGAAAACCCTGCTGCTCGAGGTCGAAAAGCACCCGAAGACGCCGCCGCCCGTCAAGCGCAAGATCCCCGGGCTGCGGGCGACGATCGACGCCGAGTTGGCCAAGCGTGTCGGCTCGCTGAGCGTGAAGACCGGCAACCTCGAGGGGGCGACGGTGCTGGTCGACGGCACGGTGATCGGCCTGACGCCGCTCGAGCGCGCGCTGAAGCCCGGCACCTACCAGCTCGCGGTGCGCGCCAGCGGCTACCGCCCCCACGTGGAGACGCTCAAGATCGAGCCGGACGCCAAAATTCGCCGAGAGATCCAGCTCGTCGCGCTCCCGGTCCTGGTGCAGATCAACACGCCCGGCGTGACCGGCGCGATGATCGAGCTCGACGGAGCGCGGATCGGTGTCGCGCCACAGGCGCTCCGCAAGCTACCCGGGCGTTACCGCGTGCGAATCACCAAGATCGGCTACAAGGTGTACGAAGAGACGATCCTGGTCACGTTGGCGACGCCGCTGACAAAGGATATCGAGCTCGAGATCGATAGGCCCCTGGTCATCGGGCCCAAACCGAGTCCTCCTCGAGGCGACGGGCTGGCGATCGGTGGCTACGTCAGTGGCGGCCTGGGTCTGGTGCTGCTCGGTGTCGCCGGCGCCTTCCACGGCTTGGCTGTCAAGGATCGAGACGCCTCGGCACGGCTGTCGCAGTCGGTCGACGAGGCGCGAGAGTCCTACAATTCGTCGAAGACGAAAATCAAGGTCGCCTACGCCCTGTACGGCATCGGCGGGGCCTCGCTGATCACCGGGGTCGTGCTTCTGGCGCTCCACTACTCTGGCGGAACACGGCACGGCGACCGCCGAAAACCGGGACGAACCGAACGCTGGCGCGTTCTGCCGACCATCGGCGGCGGCTCGCTGGAATGGCGTTTTTGACGAGGTACGATGCGAGGAACGACGGGCATCTTTCCGATCTTGATCATCGCGGCGAGCCTCAGTTGGGCGCCGGGCTGCCTCAAATCGGTCACGATCGACGGGCGAGCATGCCAAACCGACAACGAATGTTACCAGGGGCAGACCTGTAGCGACGGCCAATGCGTCACGTCGACCACGGACGACGCGTTCGTCGATCTCGAGGGCGACACCAGCGTCCGCGTCGACGGCGGCGACACGAGCGTCGGCGTCGACGGCGGCGACACGAGCACCGGTGGAGAGGACGTCGAGGACACCCTCTCCGACCCCGACGCCGCCGACATCAACGGCGCCGACGGCACGCAGGACGCGACATCCTGCGACTGCAAACCGTCTTCGAGCTGCACGTCGGGGAACCCGAGCTGCGACCCCTGCAGCCGGATCTGCCTCCAGCTCGAGAACAACGGTTGCCTCCCGGGGCCTACGGACATGACCGAGTGCAAGAACCTCTGCACCGCGGACAAGACGACGGCACAGCAGACCGGCACGAGCTGCAACGACGACTGGAAGATGTTTCACAACTGTTGCGCCCAAGCGACTCTGACCAATTGCCTGACGACCAGCACTCCGCCAAAAGGCGAAACCTACACGACCTACTGCGCGGTGGTCTGTGGTACCCAATACGAAACCGCGAAAGCCTGCGTCCCGACAGCGACCTGCACGGCTGGCAGTTGCAGCGAGATGCAGGTCTGCAAGGACGGGAGCTGCGTCGAAATCGCCTCGACCTGCGACGCCATCGCGCCGGCGCCGACGAGCGCTTGCACCACGAACGAGCTGGGCATCCTGGCCGCGTACGCGCCGCAAACCGACGAGGACAAGAACGTTCGGGCCTGCGTCGGCCCGACGGGACAGACCTCCGACGCCGAAAAATCGTACACCTGCTGCTTCGCCGAAGCGACGGGCGTCTCCCTCGCTTGCTCTACCTGTTGGGGTATTCGGGAGGCCTGCATTCGAAGCCAGTGTACCGCCTGTAACGCAGCACCTGGCACGACGGAGTGCACCAATTGCATCACCGAGACGTGTAAGCCGGCGTTCGACGTCTGCACGGGCGACGGCTCGACGACGATCTGTACGCCGAAGCTCCCGCCTGCGAACGACTCCTGCCAGAACTCGGGCGACCTGGCGCTGCTTCCGGTCTCGGGCATCGAGAAGCTCTTGAGCGACTGCGCCAACGATCAGCCCCCGCCGAAGCCGGAAGAGCTCGTCTGCTGCGTGCAAGAGAAGACGAAGCTCTCGGCCGAGTGTTCCGCCTGCTATGGCATCTTCGTGAGCTGTATGGTCGGCGAGTGCAAGGCCGAGTGTGGCGCTGTCGTGTTCGAGATCGGCGCCGATACGGACTGCGACAACTGCGCCGCGTCGAAGTGCCAACCCAACCGCGACAAGTGTACGGGGACGATTCCGTGAACGCCCGACACGCTTGGTGTCGCATTTTGCGCTCCAGCCCTTGCGCTCGGCGAACGGCTGTGCTATAGATCGCGCCTTCGACGGGCAGTTGCACGTGAACTGCACGAAATTATTTGTAACACACACACTCTCCGAGATCGACCCTCGGTGCCCGGATGGGTTGGGAAGATCGCTGACGAGAGTGGCGGAACCAAAACCGAGAGGAACCATGAGCACCAAGATTACGATGCGCGAGCTGCTCGAAGCGGGCGTCCACTTCGGGCACCAGACCAAACGCTGGAATCCCAAAATGCGGCCCTATATTTACGGTGCCCGCAACGGGATCTACATCATCAACCTGCAGAAGACGCTGCCGATGTACAACCGGGCGGTGGACTTCGTCAAGAACGCCGTCAGCCGCGGTGACAGCGTGCTCTTCGTCGGCACCAAGCGCCAGGCGCAGCTGGTGATCGAGGAAGAGGCGTCGCGCGTGAAGATGCCGTACGTGACGCACCGTTGGCTCGGCGGGATGCTGACCAACTTCGTCACGATCCGCAAGAGCATCGAGCGGATCGACGCGATCGACAACCTGCTGGCCGAAGGCTCCGTCGAGCGCTTGCAGAAGAAAGAGGTGCTGCGCCTCGAGAAAGAGCGCTTCAAGCTGCTGCGCAACCTCGGTGGTATTCGAGAGATGAACCGCCTCCCGGGGGTCGTCTTCGTCGTCGATCCGAAGAAAGAGCACATCGCCCTCGCCGAAGCGCGGCGGCTGCACATCCCGGTGGTCGCGCTGGTCGACACGAACTGCGACCCCGAGGGGATCGACTACGTGATCCCGGCCAATGACGATGCGATCCGCGCGATCCGTCTCTTCTCACACGCGATCGCCAGCGCCTGCACCGAGGGCCGCGAGAGCCACAAGCAGCAGGTGATCCGCGAGTTCGACAAGGGTGCCGTCGCCGAATTCAGCGAGTCGGCGACCGAGGCGACCGAGATGCCGGAAGTGATCATCAAATCGTCCCGCGGTGGTGAGACGGACACGCCTCAAGCGTAGAGTGTGCCGCGCAATCGGCGCAACAGAAGGAGCATGGACCGATGAGTGTACAACTGATTAAAGAACTGCGTGAGCGCACGGGCGCCGGCATGATGGACTGCAAGAAGGCCCTCGCCGAGTGCGAAAACAATCTCGAGAAGGCGGCAGAGTACCTCCAGAAGAAGAGCCTCGCGTCGGCGGCCAAGAAATCGGCGCGCGTCGCGGCGGAGGGTGCGGTCGGCTCCTACATCCACATGGGCGGCAAGATCGGCGTTCTCGTCGAGGTCAACTGCGAGACCGACTTCGTCGCCAAGAACGACGACTTTCAAGCCTTCGTCAAAGACGTCTCGATGCACGTCGCGGCGATGAGCCCGCAGTACGTGCGCCCCGACGAGATGCCGGAGGCCGAGCTCGCCAAGCAGCGTGGGATCTTCAAAGCCCAGGTGATCGAGCAGGGCAAACCCGAGCACATCGCCGACAAGATCGTCGACGGCAAGATGAAGAAGTGGCTCTCCGAGATCTGCCTGCTCGAGCAATCCTTCGTCAAGGACCCGGACAAAACGGTCGGCCAGCTGCAGAGCGAGCTCGTCGGCAAGATCGGCGAAAAGATCGAAGTTCGCCGCTTCGTCCGTTTCGCCCTCGGCGAAGGTCTCGAAAAACGCCAAGATGACTTCGCCGCGGAAGTCGCCTCGATGCAATAGCACCCGCCCAAAAAAGCCCTTGCGCCAGCCCAATTCTTCGGTGTAGCGTACACCAATACTTCCCATATCGGCGTTGGTTCACGTGTCTAAACCGGTTTACAAACGCGTACTCCTGAAACTCAGCGGTGAAGCGCTGATGGGCCCGCAGACCTTCGGAATTCACCTGCCGACGCTCGAGGCGATCGCTCGGCAGGTGCGCGATGTGCACGATCTCGGTGTCGAGATCGCGATCGTGATCGGCGGAGGCAACATCTTCCGCGGCGTCGCCGCCAGCGCCGGCGGGATGGATCGCGCGGTCGCCGACTACATGGGAATGATCGCCACGGTGATGAACGCGATCGCCCTGCAGGACGCGCTGGAGAAGCTCAACGTGCACACCCGGGTGCAGACGGCGATCGAGATCAAGGAGCTCGCCGAGGGCTACATTCGGCGACGGGCGATTC
>JAGQJP010000856.1 GCA_020430585.1 Myxococcales bacterium
AGACGATCTACCGCCGCTTCGGCGACTATTTCTCGTGGCTCAACCTCGCCGCCTTCCTGTTATTCTGCGCGATGATCATTCGCCGGGGCCGTGTGTCGGCGACGGGCGCGCCGCGTCCGAAACCGAGCGCCAGCAGTCGAAAGACGCGCAGCAGCGAGACCCAGGCGGGCGCAGGGAAGGGCTCTGGTGGCGCTCGCCGCAAGAAGGCGCTGGCAGGGTCGGAGGGGGGCGATGCTCCGCCCGCCGCCTCTGCGCGGAAACGGAAGGGCGCCGCCGAACCCGGCGATGATCGGCCAAAACGGCGCAGGCCTCCGTCGGGTACCAAAAAGAAGGGCCCCAGCCGCTGATTCCGATTGACATTTTGCCTGAGATCGACAATAAAAACACCCCAGGGCGCCTGTAGCTCAGCTGGATAGAGCAACGGACTTCTAATCCGTAGGTCAGAGGTTCGAGTCCTCTCAGGCGTGCCAGTCGTGAGTGTGGTGAGCGTAGCTCAGTTGGTAGAGCGCCGGATTGTGGTTCCGGTGGTCGGGGGTTCAAATCCCCTCGCTCACCCCCCGAAAGAGGCAGGTCGGAGACGGCCTGCCTTTTTCTTTTGCCGATTCCCAGGGGCCCCGTCGGCCTTGGTCGCGCCACTTTTTCGTTCAGGATCGATTGCGATCGGCCGATAGATCCGCTAGGGTAAGCGTACTATCGGCGCCAGGCTCTGGCGCACAGGGATCTGAACTTTGCGTTTCGTGATCATAGGTTGCGCTGTGCTGCTCCTGCTCGCGGGCTGCGCAGGCGACAAATCGGAGCGGATCACCGCGAGCGATCCGAACAGCGTCGTGCGGCCGCCGGACGAGACGCCGACGACCGATCTCTCGTCGGTCGACATTCCGAATCTCTCCAACGTCGTGACGCTACTACCGATTCCGGAGCCCGCTCCGAACCCCGACGTCGCCACCGGAGCCCTCGACGATGAGGGGACCTTCACGATGACCACCGTCGACAGCAACGATCCGCTCTACCCCGTCGGCGCGACCGGGTCCGGCTACGCTCACATCGAGGCCTACAAGGTCGGTCACGGCGTCTATCGCGGCCAGATCGTCTTCGAGGATCTGCTGCCTACCTGGATGTACCGCAATGCCCTCGAGATTCGCACGACCGACAGCTCGATCGAGCTCGAGATGATCGCCATCCCCGTGACCTACGTCTCGAGTGCCCACCCCTGTGGCGACCGCTGGGAAGAGGTCTATACGACGACGACGACGGGCGCGGGCGACTGGGAGACGTTGATCGTCGAGATGAAAATCAAGCGCGAAGTGCGGCATGTATCGGTCAGCGGATGTGGTGCTCCAGACGAGGCAACCTACCGACATCGCGTGAGATTCGTCATACATTGAGAATATTCTCTTGCAACCTTTCCGAAATTCCGATATTCCTGTCCGCGTTTGAAGGGTGATTTCGAAATTCGCCACCGGTGCCAAAGAATCGTAGCCGCTTTCTTCTGGAATTCCGACGTATTTCGCAGTCCGCGTGTTCGAGGAAGTGCCTCGACAACCCTCCACAAGAACTCTGGTAAAAAGGAAAGTAGCTATGAAAAACAAACTTTATGTCGGTGGACTGTCTTGGGGTACCACGAACTCGGACCTGCAAGAGGCGTTCGAGCAATTCGGTCACGTCGAAGAAGCCCGCGTCATCACTGATCGGGAAACCGGTCGTAGCCGTGGTTTCGGCTTCGTGACGTTCTCGACCCAAGCGGAAGCCCAACAGGCGTTGTCCCTCGACGGCACCGAGCTCGATGGCCGTTCGATCAAAGTCAACGTGGCCAACGACAAACCCGCCGGCGGCGGCGGTGGTGGCGGCGGTCGCGGTCGCTGGTAGTCAGCGTCTGAGGCTTCTCACCCGTCCTCTGTCTCTCTTCTCTCTTTTCTAGTAGCGCCATCCGGCGCGCATTCACGACGGCTCACGGGAGCGGCGGTGTGCCGAGAACGGAATAGGGATCGATGATCTCCGCCGTTCCGGTCTCCAGCAGCGACTCGAAGAAGTGCAGACTCTGCAAGGGAAATTCGACGCCGAGATGGATCTCCTGGTGGCCCGCCGGCTTCGGCTCGCCCCCGGGGATCGTCGAGTAGCGGTCGTATTGGAAGAAGCCCGCCGTCAGCGTTCCCTCTTCGAGGTTGCCGCTGAGGGGCAGCGAATCGACCGTCGGCAGGAGCCCCGGATCGAGGAACACCGTCGGTAGCAGCGGGAGCCCCATCGCACGTACGAGCATGCTGGTGGCGACGTTCGGCACGACCGAATCCCCTAGCGCCATGATGCAGAGCACGTTCGGCTTGAGGTTGCCACCGACGGCCAGACGCTCGCCGAGGACGTACGGCGCGTAGTTTGCGCCGTCACCGGGGTCGACGACGGTCTGCGCCAGCGGGTACGAGCGCTTCAGATCATCGGCGGTCCAACCCGGTGGCGTGACCAGATTCGTGATCAGCTTGAAGCTCGTACCGTCCGAGATGATCGAGATGATCCGCCCACCGCCGACGCTCAGCACCGCGGCGACGAAACGATCGCTCAGGGCGAGGAGCTCGCTGCCCATGATCGCGCCGAGGCTGACGCCGAAGTAGCCGAGCTTCGTCAGGTCGAGATCGGGCTTTGCGTCTCCGTCGACGTCGAGGTTGTCGCCGATGAGCGCCAGCGTCTGGAGCTTGTCGTAGGTCGATTGTCGGAAGTTGTCGCGCAGCTTGGCCGGGCGGAAGACGCGAGTGGCGAGATCGATCTCGAAGAACATCGCCAAGATGCTGAACGAATCGCTGCCCGCCCCCGCCGGGTGGTCACCGTGGGCGACGGCGTCGATCGAGACCATCGCCGTCGTCAGATTGCCGGTCTTGGGGATCAAGAGCTCCGCTTGATGGCGGTCGCCCGTGATTCCATGGGCGAAGAAGACGACTGGCCAGGGGCCCCCGTCGCTCTTCGGCGGCAGGTAGATCGTGACCGGCAGGAGGTAGGTCTCGTGCGGCGAGACGCCGTCGATCACGCCGTCATTACGATAGTCGCCGGCTAGAAAGCGCCCCTCGCAGCGGCGATAGGTCGTCATCTCCTCGCAGACGGGCGCATCCTTCCAGACGAAGCTGCGCGATTTGATGTCCTGGGCGATGGCGACCGAGCGGTCCACGATGCTCTGGGTCGTGAAGACCACCGCCGCGCTCACCTGGGAGGGCGTGAGCGACGCCGCTGCGAGTAGCTCCGAATATCGCGGCTGAAGACGGACGAGGCGCGGATCGCTGGCAGTGCCGGTGAGCAGGGCCGTCAAGACCGGCGATGGCTCCACGGGCTGCTGATCGAGGCCCAACAGCGCTCGGGTGACGACGACACCGTGTCGCGCCTTCGGTCTGAGCGGCAGCATCGGCAGCAAGACCAGGGTCGCGCCCTGATCGAGCCGCTTGACCTCAAAAGGAATCCGCCGGGGAGCCGCCCCCCCGAGCTCGAAGAGCATCACCACGTCGTTCGTCAGCGACGCCGGATCTCCGCTCGGCACCTCGCCAATCGGTTGTGTGAAGCGCAGGATGATCCCGGCGGTGGTGCCGAATCCGTCGAGGAGATTGGCGTCGTCGAACGCCGGGACCAGGCTCGTCGGCAACGACGCGAACCAGGGCGCGCTGCTGCTGTCGAGCTTCACCCGCAACCCCGTCAGGCTCGTCTCGTCGTCGACGGTGTAGTAGTCGTCGGGGAACGTCTCGAGGCGCTCGCCGGCGAGGGGATCGTACATGAACTGCGGCGGCCCAGCTACGACGTCGACGTCGAACGTCGCATCGACCTCGACCTGGCTATCGACGCTGACGGCGTCGACGTCGTCCGCTGTAGCGGCGTCGCTTTGGGAGTCGTTCCCTGATGGCGTGTCGTCGGGCCGAGCATCCATCCCATCGCCCTCGATGCTCGTCGATTGATCCGCCCCGGTCGACAACCCATCGGCGTCGCCGCGGTCATCGACACCGGAGCTTCCACAGGCGCTGGCGAGGAGCACCAGCACACAGGCCAGGATGCAGGCGGCGAAGGGCCCTACGAGCCCGCAGCGTGCAGCAGAGAGTGGGCGAAGGGCGCGGACCATATCACGGTGAACGAGCACGGGGCTACTGGGTCGGGCAGTCGGTGTAGTTCCCGCGGTCTTCGATCGCGAGATACGCGTTGAAGCAGTAGTCCACGGCCCACAGCATCGCCTCGTCCGACGTCAGCAGCCGCGCGGTCAAAAGGAACGCCGGATCGAAGAAGTGAACGCCGATGAAGCCGTCCCAGCCGGCGAGATCGTTGTCCCCCAGGCCGTTCCCCATCTCGCGCCAGCCCATCGGCGTGCGCCCGAGGTTTCCGACGGAGGTGTTCCCGGTGAAGGTGACCGAGCGCTTCACGCCGGTTCCCGGTCGGGTCGGTGGCGCCGTGTAGGAACCATTCGAGTTGAAGACCTTGCCGTCGCCTTCGTCGACGCGACGTGGCCAGACCTCGTTCAAGAAGCTCTTGAGGCCGTATGTGCTGGTATCGGTGCCGTCGAACTTGAGGTTGGTCGTGTTCAGCTCGTTCGGCTGGACGCCGGGATCCGCCAGCGTCAGCTCGACGATCCCGTTCGACGTCGACGGCTGCTGGCATGACTCGCCAACTCCGCTGACCTTCTCACTCCAGGAGCAGGCCGCGTGCAGCTTTGCCGGAACGAAGAGCTCGAAGGTGGTGCCGTTGACGAAGAAGTCGCTGACGGCGTCGTAGATCTTGTCGACGGCGGCGCTCGGCTCGAAGTTCGCATCCTTGACGGCGAAAACGCGCATCTGATGGATTTCGTTGCTCTGCTGGTAGTGTAGCAACGCGGCGATCGGCCGCACGTCCTTGCCCGCGCTGTCCTTCTCGACGACGACGGTCAGACCGATGGTGTGGTTGACCATCTTGTAGGTCGCGTCGTTCGCCAGGGGGTAGTAGAGGATGTAGGTGATGAAGACGTGCGACTTCTTCGTCGTCTCGGCCTTGACCGTCGTCTCACGCACGGCCCAGTAGACGAAGGGCTTGAGCGTCGCGGCGGTCGTCGCGCTGTTGTCGTTGTTCTTCAGGTTCCAATCGTTGTCGAAGTCGAGGGCCAGCGGCAGATCCCACTTCGGCGCGGTGTTGTCGACGCCTTGCAGGATCTTCGGCGCATATTTGCGGGCCAGCGCCTCGTATTTGGCCGTGTCTTTCGGCCCGGCGGTGATCACCGTCAGGCTGTACTCCTGGTCGAGGAAATTGCCCGCCTCGTCCTTGGCGGCGGTCGTGACGCGCAGCCGATAGACCGTCGCCACCGTCAACGGGGCCTTGACCGTAAAGGTGACCGTCTCGTTGTTGTTCGAGAAGGTCAGCTGGGCGATCTCGACGCCGTTGCCGCTCAAGACGTCGGTCAAGAAGAGCGAGCCCGAGGCGGAGTTGCCGTAGACCGAGTTGACCTGCATCGGCTCGTTGAAGTCGACCTGGAAGGTCGGCGAGTGGTCGACGCCGAGGTACTGCCCGTTCGTCTCGGTCCCCGAGGTGACGCTGATCTTGGTCACCGTCGGCGGGTCGTTGTCGAACGCCTTTTTGCATTCGCCGTTCTGAATCACGTACCCCGCATCGCAGGTGATCGTGTCGAAGGTCGGCACGTCTTGCAGCACCGTGTCCGCGACGCTCGTGTCCGGCTGATTCGTGTCGTTGCCGACCGACGAGTCAGCGAGTCCATCCGATTCCGAGACGCACTGTCCGTCGACCTTGGTCGTGCCCGAGGGGCACGGAGTCGAGCTCGATTTGCATCCAGAGGCCAAGAAAAATACCGCAGCCGAAAGCACCAACGCGCGTGTTAGGTTCATGAAATCCTCCCGGAACCGGTTGAACATTCCTCACGGGAGAATATAATAACGGCTTCGGCGCGGCTAGAGCAAGGAGATCTCATGCGCTTTGAATGGACAGTCGGCGCGCGCCTGGTTCGATCGCGCAAAAAGCGCTTCCTCTCGGTGATCACGAATATCTCGATCGTCGGTATCGTGTTGGGCGTCACCGCCCTGACGGTCGTGCTCGCCGTGACCGGCGGGTTCCAGCGAGAGTTCCGGCAGCGCGTCCTCGGGCTGCAGCCGCACCTGCTCGTTCGCAAGTATGGCAGCTTCACCGAGTACCGTGAGATCATGGCGCAGCTCTCCCGTTCGCCGCGGGTCAAAGGGGTCACGCCGGCGACCTATGACGAGATGATGATCCTGCACAAGCTCGAGACCGGCGGGCAGCGTCGCGCAGGGGCGTACATCAAGGGTGTCGACGTCCCGACGTTCCAGAGCGTCACCAACCTCCAGCGCTTCATGCAGGTCGGGCGGATCGACGCCCTCGAGGGGAAGGGGAAGGGGAAGGTGCCGGGGATCATCCTCGGATCAGAGCTGGCCAAGAAGTTGAAAGCGAAGGTCGGCAG
>JAGQJP010000857.1 GCA_020430585.1 Myxococcales bacterium
GTGCGATCACCGACGGTATCCGTTTGGGCGGTGTCGTCGGGCGCGGATCGCGGCTGAACATTGGACCGCGGGTCGTACGCGCGCTGCGATTGATTGATGGCGAGGCGAAGAGCCCACCCGCCGACACGAGGACGACCGACACCAGCAACACCGCGCGCCGAGCGCTCGGTCGCGCTCCGACCTTGTTCCAGCCCCGTAGCATCTGAACCTCCGCTGCGCCGAACCGCGCGTAGGATGAATCTCGTTCGGCTGATGGTAGCACGGGCCCCCGCGATGTCAATGCCGCTCGGCGCGATGATCGACGTCAGTCCGCCGGGAGCAAGAGGTCGCGAATCGACTTGTTGGCATTCTTCGGATCCTCGAGGGCGCCCTTGGGCAACAGGATCCGCAGGGCGCTGGCGGGCAAGGGCCACGCTTGCAGCAGGCCGAGGCCCGCCGAGGCGGAGAAGCGATAGGGGTCGAAGCTGGCGAGCTGCGTGGCGATGATCGAGAGCGACGCCAAACGACTCGCGTTGCCGATCACCGCCGCGCCGAGGGCGGCGAAAGCGGACCGGCCCAGCTTGGCGAGGAGGGCGCCCGATGCGGAGTGGAGCGCCGACTTCGAGCCGATCGCGACGTGTAGGCCGAGATCGTGGAGGTACTTCAGGTGGTCGACGGCTTGGAGGCTGCGGTTGATCGACGCGCTGAGCTGTCGCAGCTCGAGGGTCTCGAACGTCGGGCCGCGACCACCCACGAGAATGGGCACACGTTGCAGTGGCCCGGCTGGCGCGGGCGTTGGCGGCTTCAGCCCGATCGCGCGCTTGATCGACGCGAGCGGGTCCGCGTCGCCCAATTCCCGCCTCGCTCGGTCACCGCGCAGTGGAACGGGCGTGAGGGGGAGCCGAATCAGGAAGTCCCGTCGGTCCGGCAAGCGATGCGTGAACAATAGCGCCTGCGCCGCGATGTCACCGAACGCGAGGGCGATTCCCATCCGCAGACGAGAGAAGAACCCCTCGGCGGTGAGCAGGAAGAGCTTGAGACGGCTGACGTCGCCGGCCGCAAGGCCTCGCAGCGCTGCCTCGTTTTGCTCCATCACTGCGAAGGTCCAGGAGGCGGGGTCGAGCCCCTCGATCCAGGGCTTGCTCGTCGCATCGTTGCTCGAGGTGCCACGCGCGCCACGCTTGTTCGACGCCGCATTTCCGGGCTGCTTCTTGTTGTTGGTCTTCACACCCCCTTGGTCCTCGTGCTTGCGCGCCGGTTTCTGGTGTTCGTGCGGCGACGGTGCCGGCTTGCCCGGAGACTTGTTGGTGTTCATCATCCGCAGATTGTTCGCCGCCTCGCGCGCGTTCGCCGGATCGTTCGTCGCACCCTGCGGTTTGGTCTGTGTCGTCGACGTCGGCGCGTTCGGCTGTGTCGTCGACGTCGGCGCGTTCGGCTGTGTCGTCGACGTCGGCGCGTTCGTCGGACCCGACGGCGTGGTCTTGTCGCCTCGTTTGGAACGATGGTCGCTCGAAGTCGACTGGTTCTTCTGTGCGAGCTCGCGCCGTGTGCGTGCAAAGACGCCGTCGCGCGTCGTCTCGTCGTAGCGGTACGTTTTCGTTTGCTTCTGTAGTGCCCCCTCCGAGCGCTTGACCTGCTCGTGAAAACCATCGATCCGACCCTTGACGCCCTGACGTGCCCCGTGACCTTTGACGAAGAGGTTGTTCTTGATCGTGACCCGCAACACGGCGCCCGTCGCGGCGAGCGCCGCCAGATCGCTGAAGAACGCCACCAGGTCGGCACGCGTCGGGTTCTTGCGCTGGGAGAAGGTCTCGAAGACCGCGATCGCCTGCGGCGCGAGGAGCATCATGTTGGTCAGATCGAGGGCGCCACTGAAGACGGCGTTGTACTGGTCGAAGCGCGCCAGGCGACGCAGCGAGCCCATATTTTTCGCGGCCTGGAGCCGATTCGCCTTGTCCAGGGTCGCGAGAAACGCCCGTGCATCGCCGCCCTTGATCGTCGACCAGAGGGTTTGATTGTGGCTCACCATCACCGACTCGAGGGTCGTCGACTTGAAGGTCTGGGTCCGCGCCGCGAGGCGGGCCTGGAACGCACCGAGCCCATAGCGCAACCCGACCATGTCCCAGCTCACCCCGAGGACGCCGAGAGCGTCGATCACCGTTTTCCAGCCCGTGCGCTGCATCGAGAAATCCTGAAGGATGGTGAGCGACGAGATCGCGGCGTTGCCCACCGAGCTCGCCAGCCCACTGAAGCTCGCCAGCGCTCCGATCCCGCGACTCGCCACCCCGAGCGCGACCGAGCGCATCGAGCCGATCACCGCCGCCCCCGCAGCTCGGGCCGCCAGCGCGCCGACGCCGCCCAGAAGCAGAGCCAACCAGCCGAGACCGTTGATCACACTGGTGATCGTCTGGCCCGTCTTGGTCTTGGCGAGATAGAGCTGCACCGTGGTGAGAAAATCGGTCTTGGTCAAGTTCACGCTGAGCGCCACGCCATCGAGGTAGAGCGTCGCGACCCCGGGAGGCAGTTTGCTCTCGCTCGCAGCCCAACGATCGAGCAACGCCTTGAACAATGCCTTCCGCTTGGCGGGATCGGCCAGTACCTTGGCCCCTCCGGTGGCGATCGTCGTCGAGCGGCCATGGGGATGACCCGGAAGGCTGAGGCGCAGCGTCTCGCCCGCGTCTTCCTTCGAGATCACATAGCTCACGTTGAACTGTTCCTTGACCAGCGCCTCCGTGAGCGCCATCAACATGCCGCGCTTGTGTCCGCCGACATGCTTGAACCACTGCGCGTACTGCGCGGCCTGCGCGCCACGGAACGAGCCGAAGTGCAGCTCGGCGGCCGCCCCGGGAGGCAGCGAGAGCAGCGTCTTCTCCATCGCCGCCTTCGACTGGGCGCCCGATTTTTGCGCCTGCGCTTCGGGCAGCAGGTTGAGGTCGAAGTAGAAGCGATTCTCCGCCCGGGTCCAGAGCGCTTCGCAGCGGCGCAACCGTTTGATCGGCTCTTCGGCGGGCCGGGCGGCGGCGATCGTGCGGGTCAGCTCGGCGAGGATCGGCAGCGTCTGGTCGAAGCGCAAGGTCGTCGACGCCGCATTCTGACGCGCCCTGTCGTCGGTCGCGCTGGGCGCCAGCCTGCGCTCGATCGTGGCGATCAGCTGCTGCTGGGCGACCCAAACGCCGGTCGGCGCGCTTCCTTTCCGCAGCGCCGCCGCGAGCTGTACGCGGGCGGTGATGAAGTCCGTCGCGACCGCGGGGTCGATTCCGTACCGCGTGCGCGCATCGACGAGCAGGCCGCCACGAAGATGCCCCTGCACCGTACCGAAGAAGGCCGCCGCCTGTTGCTTGCGCTCTTTGCGCTCCGTTTCGCTCAGCTGCGGAGCCTGGTCCGTCGACTTCGGCGGGTCCTGAAGGTGGTACCTTTCGTCACTGAAACCGCGAGGCGCCGCCGTCGGATCGCTGACGAGCGCGCTGCGCCGCCCTCCAGCCATCGCCTGGGCGCCGCTCTGCGCGTTCTCTTCGATCGCCTCGACAGAGGAGCGCTTCGTCCCCGTCGGCCCGCGCTTCTGCGCGAGGTGTGCGACTTCGTGACGAAGGACGCGGCGAATCACATCTGGCGCGAGATCGAGCAGGTCTGCCGAGAGGTCCACCAGCTGCCCGTCGGTCGCCGCCAGACGCCCCTGCGCGACGGCGAGGCCCTGGCCCAGCGTAAGCTCGGCGTCGACGTCGACGCCGAAGGTGAGCAACGCCTCCCCGCGGACCCAACCGGGCAGCCGCCCCGTCGAGCCCAGCTGGTGGCGGTATTCCGCCTCGCGCATGCGCACGTGGGCCTTCGTGTTGCCTCCCGTCGCCCCGCTGGTGCGCGACGCGCCGCTCGGCGACGTCCCGCGACGGCTCCCGAGCGCGGGCGCGCAATGTTTTCCCGCCGGCGGAGCGGCGTGCTGCCGAGCGGCGGGTTCGGCCTGCGGCCGCGGTTCTTGGTCTCGTCTGGATCGGTCCACTGTGCTGTTCGACATCGCTTCCCCCATCTGGCTGCGCCCGCTCTCGACAAGGTTCGTTTCGGCGCGAGCTCGGCGTTCATGAGGCGATCTTCGCCTTTCGCTGTCTCGGTCGTCTCTCGCTTCCTTCCCGAAACCCTAGAACCCTTCCGACAAGTCGGCGAGACCCGCGACAGGAGACGGCAGGATCCCGATCCGCGCCGACCGCGCCTCTCCGGGGACCAACAATGGGCGTCGCCCCCCTCGTTCTGTCGACGGGTTTTGTGGTAGGATCACGCCGTCGAGACGTCCAACGCGAGGCGACGTGGGATACTTTGTCTACGAAGAAGAGGCGTTTGCCCTGACCTATCCACTCGATGGGCCGCGGGTCACGCTCGGTTCGAGCCAAAAGAACGCGATCGTCCTGTCTGGGCTCGGTATCGCCGAGCACCACCTACGAGTCGAGCGCGAAGGGAGTGGGCTGCGAGCGATACCTCTCGGCTCCGACGCACATCCGACACGGCTCAACGACGCGCCATTGACGAGCGCTCAGCCCCTCGAGGACGGCGACCGCCTGACGCTCGGCCGCCTGGTGCTGCGCTATGTCGACGCGCCACACCAGGGCGTCGACACGCTCTTCTGCAAATCGTACGTCGATTTGAAAGAGAGCCCATTGTCGCGCGCTGACCGTAGCGATCCCGCTCAACGGCTGGCGCGCCTGTACCAGATCACCAACGCGATCGAGACCGTCGCCGAGCCGGACGAGGTCTTCGGTCAGCTCGCGGCGGTGATCGACGCGGAGTTCAGCCCGAGCCGTCTGCTGATCGCCGAGCTCAAGCCCGACAGCGAGCGCCTGGTCGTGCGGGCGCACCGCACCGCGGCGGGGGTCGCGGAGCGCCGAGCGCAGTTTTCGACCTCGATGATGAACACGTTGCGTCACGGCGACCCGCTGATCGTCCAGGACGCCCTCGTCGAAGCGCCCTTCAGCGAACGCCCGAGCGTCCTCAGCCAACAGATTCGCAGCGCGATGGGGGTCCCGATCCGCGACGGCGATGCGGTGATCGGGGTGATCTACGTCGACGATCTGGGACGAAGCGCGAGGTTCTCGCCGAACGACCTGCGCTTTCTATTGGCCCTCAGCCAGTTGGCGGCGCTCGCCTTCACCAGCTTGACCCGCACCCGCACGCTGGAGCGCTCCAATGAGATCTTCCGCCAGGAGCTGATCGGCGACGGCCTGCTCGGCGACAGCCCGCCGATGCGCGAGCTGCGTGAGCAGATCGCCCACTTCGCGCGGGTGGCCCGAGCGCCGGTGTTGATCATGGGCGAGACGGGCAGCGGAAAAGAGCGCGTCGCCCGAGCGCTTCACGAGACCTCTCCTCGGCGGGACGGTCCCTTCGTCACCGTCAACTGTGCGGCGATTCCCGAGCAGCTGATCGAGAGCGAGCTCTTCGGCCACGAAAAGGGCGCCTTCACGGGCGCCACCAAGAGCCATCGAGGCAAGTTCGAGCTCGCCGACGGGGGGACGCTGTTTCTCGACGAGATCGCCGACATGAGCCTGGCGAGTCAGGCCCGCGTGCTGCGAGCGATCGAGCTCGGGGAAGTGAGCCGCGTGGGCAGCGAGAAGACCCAGCACGTCGACTGCTGGATCATCTCGGCGAGCCACAAGAATCTTCACGATCTCGCCAACAGCGGAGAGTTTCGCTACGACCTCTACTACCGCTTGAACGTGCTCGAGCTCGCCGTCGCCCCGTTGCGCGAGCGTCGGGATGACATCGGGCTGTTGGCAGAGCACTTCCACCGACGGGCCTGTCGCGAGATCGGCCAGACCCCGAGCGGATTCAGCCCACCCGTGCTCGAGGCGCTCCGCTCCCATCGTTGGCCGGGAAACGTGCGGGAGCTGCGCAACGAGGTCGAGCGGGCGACGATTCTCTGCGCGGGCGCGGAGATCGAGCTGGTGCACCTCTCGTCGCGGATCCTTCAGACGCCGGGGCGCGGCGAGCCCCCGGACGGACTCGCGTTCGCCGAACGCTACGCGCGGCTCGACGAGTTCGAGTGCCAGATCATTCGCGACGTGCTGGAGAAGACCGCTGGCAACGTGGCGCGAGCAGCCGAGGTCCTACAGATCTCGCGCTCGAAGCTCAACACACGAATCGATCGCTTCCGGCTCCAACCGCTGATCGACGGCTTGCGGGGCGTCGAGTAGTGTCGAGCGGCGAAAACCGAACGGTGGCGGCGCCGACCGACCTCTCGCAGCTTCCCGAGCGCTACGCGATCGGCGCGACGATCGGCCGCGGTGGAATGGGCCGCGTCTACCGAGCCTACGACCGAGTGCTCCAGCGCGACATCGCGATCAAGACCCTGCCACCCGACCAGGGCGGGCGAGACGAGCGCTTCCTCCGCGAGGCACAAGCGGCAGCGCGCCTCAACCACCCGTCGATCGTCACGATCCACGATTTCGGTCACGCGGGTGGGACGCCCTATATCGTCATGGAGCTGTTGAGTGGGCGCTCGCTGGCCAACGCCCCCCTCGGATCGGTGCGCCGACTGCTCGAGGTGACGGGCGAGGTCTGTGAGGCGCTCTCACATGCGCACGAAGCGGGCGTGATCCACCGCGACGTGAAGCCCGAGAACATCTTTGTCCTCGACAGCGGGCGCGTGAAGCTGTTGGACTTCGGCCTGGCGATCCTCGTCGATCGCTCGGCCCTGACGCTGAGCGACCAGCTCCCAGGGACCGTGACCTACATGTCGCCCGAGCAGGCCGACGGGCGGCGACCCGATGAGAAGAGCGACCAGTACTCGCTCGCGCTGGTGCTCTACGAGCTCTTGACGGGGTCGCTGCCCTTCGACGCCGACTCGCTGGCGCGCTCCCTCTATCAGCGCGTACACGGCGACCCGTCCTCGCTGCGCGACCGCCGCGCCGAATTGCCCGTCGCGTTGGCGGACGCCGTCGACCGCGCCCTGAGTCGCGATCCGAACGAGCGATTCCCCACGGTCGCCGAGTTTGGCGCGGCGCTGCAAGGAGCGAGCGCATCGATCGATCCCGGTTCCCCTGCCGATCGACTCCCGCCCGTCGCCGAGCGCGCCCAGTCCGCGATACGGACAGCGAGCGTCACGCCCGAGCCTCAGCCTCCCCAGACGCGGAACCTGGCGCTGCTCCTGATCCTGATGCTCATCGTCGTGGCGAGCCTCGTCACGGGTGTACTCCTCAAACAACGCCCGTCGAGACCGCGAACGACACCGCCGATCGAGCCCGAACGCCGGCAGATGGTCGACTCCGCGGCCCGCGAAGCGCGACACTGGCTCGAGCTGCTCGATCAGGGAAAGATCGACGAGGCCTGGGCCCGCAGCTCGAACGTCGTCCACACCCAGTACAAGCGCGAGCGCTTTCGCGAGCTCTTGACCCGATCACGTCACATGTTGGGGCGCGTCGTATCGCGCATGAGACGCCGTGGAGAGTATCGCAAGACGGCGACCAGTCTACCCGACGGCGACTACGTCGAGATCGAGTTCGCGACGGTGTTCACCCAGAAAAAGAGCACCCTCGAGAAGCTGCTCTGCGGGCGCGACGCGACGGGAACGTGGCGTGTGATCTCATACAATCTGCGGTAATCGATGGCGACACGCCTCACCGCTCGTTCACGGCTCGCTGGAGAGCAGGGAGTGGAAGAGGGGTTGCATCCGCTTGTACTGGTAGTCGTCGCAGACGCCGAGGTAGCAGAAGCCGTTGGTGCCGCAATCCTCCGAAACGCTACACATCACGGGGGCGTAGCGGTTCTCGAGGACGTAGAGCTCGTGGCTGGTCGGCGTCGGCGCGACGAGGCCCAACGCCGCTCCGAAGCCCGACAGGAGCGCTTTGATCGTCTCTCGGGTGCAGCGCGCTTTGGCTCCGCAGTCCGTTTGGGTCCCGTCGCAGCAGTCGGCGGTGCGCGCCGCGCCGAGAGGCAACATCGGGCTGAATGTCTGGGTCGCCTCGTCGTAAGCCAAGAGAAACGCGCGTCCGCTGAGGGTGATCGTCTCACCGGCGACGAAGCACTTGCTCGCATCGGTGGCGTGGATGCAGGCGCGATAGTGCCCGGCGAGCAGCAGCGTTTGACGCGATGCCAGGTAGAGCGCCTGGTCGAAGACGTAGTCGTAGAAGCCGACCAGCTTGCCCGCAGCCTCGCGGAGCAGCACCTTCGACGGCACCGTCAGCGAGCTCCAATTCGCGCCGTCGAAGAAGGCGATCGAACCGATGCGGTCGGAGGGGCCGTCCTCGCAGTACCCGCCGACGCACGTGCCCGTCACGCAGGTGTAGCCCGCATTCGCGCCGTCGCAGGGCGTCTGACGGGTCACGGTCTTCTCGAGGTCGGGGTCGAAGATCGGAAACTCGGGCTGGCCGACGACGTAGATGTGGTTGAAGCTCGAGCCCGCCATCGAGCGGAAGCCGACGCTCTCGCCGAGGGGCACCTGCTCGTAGGTCGACGGATATTCGCCGACGTTGTGGCACGGCTTGGTCCGGTCGTCCCCTTTGCAGCTCGTCGTGAAGGTCTGACCGTCGTACGCCGTGAACGTCCAGGAGCGGTTCTTCGCGCTCGACTCGTAGGGCTCGAGGGAGAGCAGCATCACATCGACGCCACCGCTGCCGTTCGGAAAGGCGAGCAGATTCGGCGTGCGGAAGTAGGGGTTCTGCACCGCCGAGACGAGGTTGGTCAGCTCGACGCTCGTGCAGGTGTCCGGGTTCGGTCCGCTGTTGCTGTCGACACAGCTGACCAGCGAGCGGGTATCCAACGAGCTCCCGTCGATCGTCAGCAGGTACTGGTCGCCCAAGCGCGCGGCGCTCCAGATCTCATAGACGTAGCGCGCTCCATCGTCGTGCCACTTCTTGTACTTGTCGTCGAGGAGCGACTTGTTCGTCGTGTCGTTCTCGAGCACCCAGCTCTGATTCGCGCTATCCCAGAGCGCCAACCCGAGACCGCGGACGGTCTCCCAGGTGGGCACGGTGCGCTGATCGACGCGAGCGTAGAGCAGCTTGTCGCCGAGACAGTGGAAACGCGTCGTGAGATCGCCCGAGATCCCCGCCGTATCGATCGTCGGCCCGGGCGTCAGCGTGCCCGCCTGGAGCTTGTGGATCGCCACGTTCATCGTGCCGTAGGAGTTGTTCGGATCGTCGGTGATGAAGTTCGCCACGGGGTAGGCGATCGTGTCGTTCTCGACCTTGCAGATCGCCCGGAACTGATAGCTGCTCGAACCCGCCGGCGTCTTGAACAAGCTGGTTTCGACGGA
>JAGQJP010000858.1 GCA_020430585.1 Myxococcales bacterium
CGAGGCCCTGAATCCCGACGGCGTCTATCTCTGCCTCGAGATCAATTGCTCGGACCGGCTGCAGGAGATGGCGGGTCCGATCGGGACGGTGATGTTCGGGATCAGTCTGATGTACTGCATGACGACGTCGCTGGCCCAGGGAGGTGCGGGCCTCGGGACGGCGGGATTGCACGAGACGAAGATGAGCGAGCTCGCCGACGCCGCTGGGTTCACCCACGTCCGGCGCATCGACCTGAATAATCCGTTCAACGTGTTGTACGAGCTACATCCCTGACAGACGAGGTGGAGATGAGATCCCCGGCAACGACCCGTATGCGCCTTGGCGCGGTTCTATTCGCGTTCCTGGTGTTGAGCGTCGCAGCGCTACCCGCGCTCGGCCACAGCGACAAGCAGACGTGCAGGGCCGGCAACTGCCGTCAGCTCTGCACGCCCGTTTCACCGAAGTGCAAGGCCGGCTGCCGCGGTGGGAACTGCGTTCAGACCTGTCGTAGCCCGAGCTGCAAGTTCAAGTGTCGCGGCGGAAACTGCACACAGATTTGCCACAGCGGAAGTCGCTGCAAGTTCGGCTGCCGTGGGGGCAACTGCGCGCAGGTCTGTCACTCGGGCTCCGAATGCAAGCTGAAGTGCCGTGGTGGTCTGTGCCGTCCAGACTGTAAGCCCGGCTCGCGCTGCACGATCAAAGGTCGATAAACCCCTTCTCTCACCAGCGTCCGTGATGCTTGCCGCGCTTGTAGTGTTTGAACTTGCGGTGCTTGAATTTGCGGTGCTTGAACTTGCGATGTTCGTACCGTCGATATTCGTGACGGTGGTAACGGACGGGGCCCGGGCCGACGTGGAAGAGCACGCGCGGGCCCCCCAGGTGAACGCGGATCAGCGGTCGCGGTGCGACGATCACGGGCGCTCGGTGGACGACGTGCACGTGGAACCCCACCGGATAGGTCTCGGCGCGATAGACGAAGACCGGGCGCACAGGCCGATAGCCGACGTCGACGTGGATCGTGTTGTAGCGCGGTGTTACGTAGTAGGCGTGCAGATCGACGTAGGTCGACTGTTGGAAATCGGGCTGGTAGGGTCCCTGGTAGCGATAGTACCCGTTCACCGTCCGGTATTTCGGTGCGTACGGCGAGCGCTTCTCGACGGGGTTGAAGACGTGTCGGTGTGGCCCGCGGATGTAACAGTACCCGCCGCCGTGGACGATGCTGATCGGATGCCGTCCCCAGACGAAATGGACCTTGCCGACGTACCCGTGGTAGACCGGGTCGCCGATGAAGTAGTGCACATGCCCGACTTGTCGAAAGAAGGGCATCGTCTGCGGGTCGTACAGATGCTTGTGCGGGCCCTTGTGGTAGCAGAAACCACCACCGAAGTAGTAGGGAATCGGGTGTTGATCATAGAAATAGAACGTCCCCTGCTGGGGTGCGGCTCGCACGTTCGCGGCGTCGAACCCGGCCAGGCCGGTCGCCAGCGTGACGAGCAGAAGGATGCGCATCATAGCGTTTTCCTCGTTGCGAATGTCAACAATTGTCCCCAGTATAGCCGAGGTCGGTTCCTTGGGCAACCGCGTCGAGATCGTCTCGGTGGACGATCGGCCGTGAGTACGCGATAATTGACGGAACCAGGAGCGAACAAATGGCCGTTCGCGGCGCGGGGAGCATCACCATCAGTTCCCGCTGGCTGATCGTTTGTGGGGCAGCGATCTCACTCGCCGGGCTCGCCGCCGAGATTGGATACGCCGTCGTCGGCGAGACGCCGCTGAGTCTGCGCGTCGTGCGCTTTCTCTCGCTCAGCGCCGAAGGGAACCTGCCGACCTGGTATGCCTCGTCGTTGCTCTTGGTCGCCGCGCTCCTGCTCGTCGCGATCGCCCGCTCCGCACGCCGCGATGCCACCGAGACGGCGCACTGGTGGGTGCTGGCTCTCGGCTTCTTCTACATCTCCCTCGACGAAGCGGTCGAGATTCACGAAGGGTGGAGCGACTACATTTCGAGCAGCGGGATCGCCTACTTCGGCTGGGTGATCCCGGCGGCCGTGATCGTCGTACTCGTCGCGCTCGCCTACGTCCCCTTCCTTCGACGCCTCCCGCGCTGGGCGCGCCTCGGTTTTCTCGTATCGGGGGCGATCTATGTCGGCGGGGCGCTGCTGATGGAGCTTCCACTCGGCGCATGGACCGAGCTCCATGGCACCGACAATTTGACGTACGCGCTGCTCGATTGGGTCGAAGAGACGTTGGAGCTCGTCGGCGTCAGCCTGTTTCTGATCTACCTCGAACGCTATCGTGACCAAGGGTTGTCCGATGGAGCGTGAAACCCCGGTCGCGCCCAAGCGCTACATCGTCGGTCCGCTCTACGATTGGTGTTGGTTCCTGCTACCTCCGGTCGTCTCGCTGGCGATCGGGATCGCGATCTCCGACACGTCCTTCAGCGCGCGCACCTTTCTCTTCGATGGTGAGGAGGTGAGCGCCTCGGGCCTGGTGATCGGCACGTTGATCCACGCGCATCTCGTCGCGGTCTTCGTTCGCAGCCACGCCAACCCCGAGATTTTTCGGCAGCATCGTTGGCGCTTCGTCCTGGTGCCGATCGTGTTGCTCGTCGCACTCGCCACATCGGCGTACATCGCGATCGCGGCGACCGTCGTGGCGACCTTCTGGGACGTCTGGCACTCGGGCGCTCAGACCTTCGGTTTCGCTCGGATCTACGACCGAAATCAGGGCAACCCCCCAGAGCTCGGCCGCCGTCTCGACTTTTGGCTGAATCAGGTCGTCTACGCGGGACCGATCCTCGGCGGCGTCTCGCTGATGGATCACGTCGACTCTTTCGCCGCCTTCGACGCGGTCGACGCGCCATTTTTCAGCTCGATCCCCGCTCGCGTCGCGGGCCAGGCGAAAACGCTGACCCTTGTCGTCGTCACCCTCGGCGGGCTCTTCATCCTCTACTACCTCTACGCGTACTGGCGCTTCCATCGTCAGGGGTATCGCGTTTCGCCGCTCAAGATCTACCTGCTCGTCTCGACGGCGGCCTGCTCGATCTATTCCTGGGGCTTCAACACGTGGGGCGAGGCGTTCTTCATCATGAACCTGTTCCACGCCGTGCAGTACCTCGGGCTGGTCTGGGCCAGCGAGTCGACGAGAGTGCTACGACGGCTTCGCCTCGAAGGACGTCGCTACGGGAGGCTGATCGGTGGAGCGCTCGGTCTGGCGGCGGTCTGTGGCTACGGCTTCCTGGCCAAGGCGGCGAATCCCAGCCGCGAGCTCTTCTGGTCGGTCACGATCGTCGTCTCGTTGTTGCATTTTTGGTACGACGGGTTCATCTGGTCGGTGCGCAAGCGAGAGATTTGACGCAACGCGGATTCGCACCTCCGCGGAGGCGCTGGGCGCGTCAGGTTACCCGTGTTCGACGCGCATCAGCTCGCCGGGGCGCAGATGTAGATCCCGCTCATGTCCGACGGGACGCAGGAGAGGCCGCCGAAGCATTTGACCGGCTCGGGATCTTCGAAGCTCTGGCAAATGCATTGGCCCGTCCCCGTCGGGTTGGTGCAGGTCGAGCCGCTCGGGCACTCGGCGACGTTGCCGCTCGAGTCCTTCCCGCAGGACCCGCTGCTCTCGTAGCAGCGTCCACTGGCGAGATCACACGTGAGCGGAACCTCGCCATACCAGACCGGGCAATCTTCGTTGCTCTTGCAGCCGTCCGTGTTGACGCTACGACAATCGCCGAGCTCCGAATCGCAGACCGTACCCGACGTGCAGCTCTTGACCATCTCTTTGGCGGTGCCACCGCTGTTGCACTTGTAGAGGCCGCCATCCACACAGGAGTAGCTTCCGGGCGAGCAGGTCGTCGTCGTCGAGCAGCCGCCGGGCTTGCAGAGCTCGGCGCTCTCGCACTCGGTCTCGCTCAGGAAGGCGGTCCCGTCGGCGTTGCAGACCTTGTGCATCTTGCCTTCGCAGTACGAGGTTCCGGGGGGGCAGAGCGTCTCGGTACAGGCGCCATCGACGCAGCCCTTCGGACAGCTCTCGACGACCGTCGTATCGGTGCCCGTCGCGTTGCAGAGCACGATGTCTTTACCCGAGCAGGATTTGCTCTCGGGTGTGCAGATCTTGTTCTTGCAGCCCGTCAGCTCGCAGAGGCCCGAGCCGCAGGGGGTCGAGGTCGCGACCGTCGCGTCCGCGCCGCAGGTCTTGTAGGTGTCGCCGTCACAGACCACGGCGCCGGGGAAGCAGACGAGCTTGTGGCAGACGCCGTTCAGGCAGCTCTCGTCGGAGCCGCAGGTCTCGTTGTAAGAGTATCCCGTGCCCGTCGTGTTGCACGTCTGGGCGAGCGCTCCGTCGCACGTGGTGGCGCCGGGCTCGCAGATCTTGGCGACGCAGGCACCGTTGATGCAGACCTGCTCGGCGCCGCAGGGCGAGCCCTCGGTGAGGGAGGTCCCGTCGTCGCTGCAGATGCGTGGAGCGTTCTTCTCACAGTATTTGGCGCCAGCGAGGCAGATCGTCCCGCCGCCGGCGGGGGAGATGCACGCGCCGTTGACGCAGATCTCGCCCTGCAGGCAGTCTTGGTCGACGGCAAAGCCGGTTCCGTCGGCGTTACA
>JAGQJP010000859.1 GCA_020430585.1 Myxococcales bacterium
AGATCACGTCGTCGATCCGGCCGAGCACGGTGAAGTAGCCGTGATCGTCGCGCACCGCGCCGTCGCCCGTGAAGTAGTAGCCCTGCTCGGCGAAGCGCGCCCAGTAGTAGTCCTCGAAGCGCCGATCGTCTCCCCAGATCGTGCGCAGCATGCTGGGCCAGGGCTTGCGAATCACCAGCATCCCGCCGTGGTTCGGCGGCATCTCATTGCCCGCGTCGTCGACTACCGCGGCGTCGACCCCGAAGAACGGGACCGTCGCCGAGCCGGGTTTGGTCGGCGTCACGCCGGGCATCGGTGAGATCATGATCGAGCCCGTCTCGGTCTGCCACCAGGTATCGACGATCGGGCACTGCTCCTTGCCGATCTGCTGATGGTACCAGATCCAGGCCTCGGGGTTGATCGGCTCACCGACCGTCCCCAACAGACGCAAAGACGAGAGATCGCTCCGCGCGGGCCAGCCGTCGCCCCACTTCATGAAGGCGCGAATCGCCGTCGGCGCGGTGTAGAAGACGTTGACGCGGTAGCGCTCGATGATCTCCCAGAAGCGGCCGGGCGTCGGAAAATTTGGCGCGCCCTCGTACATCAACACCGAGGCGCCGTTCAGGAGCGGGCCGTAGACGATGTAGGAGTGTCCCGTGATCCAGCCGATGTCGGCGGTGCACCAGTAGGTGTCCGAATCGCGGATGTCGAAGATGTATTTGGTCGAGAGAAACGTGCCCAGCATGTAGCCCGCCGTGGTGTGCAAGATCCCCTTGGGCTTTCCTGTCGAGCCCGAGGTGTAGAGGATGAAGAGCGGGTCCTCGGCGTCCATCGACTCGGGCTCGTGATGATAGGCCACGCCCTCCATCAGGTCGCTGTAGACATGGTCGCGTCCGCGCACGAGCTCGACCGGCGTGTGGCTGCGCCGTACGACGACGCAATGTTCGACGGAGGGGCACTTGAGCAGCGCTTCGTCGACGATCGTCTTCAGATCGACCACCTGTCCGCGACGATAGCCGCCGTCGGCGGTGATCACGACCTTGCAGTGCGAGTCGTTGATCCGCTCGACGAGCGCCGGGGCGGAAAACCCGGCGAAGATCACCGAATGGACCGCTCCGATCCTGGCGCAAGCGAGCATCGCCACGACCAACTCCGGAATCATCGGCAAGTAGAGGGCCACGCGATCACCGCGGCTCACACCCAACGCGACGAGAGCGTTGGCGCACTTGCAGACTTGACGGTGCAGCTCGAGGTAGGTCAGCACGCGACGCTCGCCGTAAGGCTCACCCTCCCAGAGAATCGCGGCGCGGTTCTTCGCCGGCCCGTCGAGGTGCCGATCCAGACAGTTGACCGAGATATTGGTCCGGGCGCCTTCGAACCAACGGGCGAAGGGGCGGTTGTCCCAGTTCAGCACCCGCTTCCAGCGCTCGAACCAGACGAAGGACTCGGCGACCTCGCCGAAAAACTCCTCGGGAGCATCGACCGATTTGCGATACAACTCGTCGTACAGTGCCTGCGAGCCGATCGCTGCGCCCTCGCGAAAGGCGGGCGGGGGCGCGAACAGGCGTGTCTCGTCCAACAGATAGTCGATCTTCGACATGGGGTCCTCCCGGAGGTTTGACACGCGCAATGATACACCAGCGCGCCGACGATTGAAAAGGGGCGCGCAGCGTCGATCGCCGCGAGCGTCCGATCCGCGCTTGACCGACGGGTCCAGTTCATGTGCAATACGGCCAACAACCGGTGGGGCCCGCGATGCGGCCCGAAGAGGGAGGAGTGAAATGGGCTACGATTTGAAACCGTTGAAGGCGCCCCGCACGGCGGGGAACGTGTTGCGCGTGCTGACCGCAGCAGCGGAGAGCTCGCTGACCGGCGGCGCGCTGGCCGACAAGTTCCTGGCCGACATCGGCGTCGTCACGCTGCGCCAGACGGTGATCGACGAGCCGCCGACGTTCCTCCCGCCGGTTCACGCGACGAGCCCGAGGAAGGGCAAAGCGAAGCAACCGGCGGTCGAGCCCGCCGGGCCAAACCACGAGTCGTTCCCCTTCGAGACGGCGTACGACTTCGTCCGGGCCTACAAGAGCGGACGCTGTACGCCGCTGCAAGTCGCCGAACGGGTTCTCGCCTGGACCAGCGAGAGCGATCGCAAGGACCCGGCGATGCGCATCTTCATCGCCCAGAGCCGAGACGACCTCCTCGCCCAGGCCGAGGCGTCGGCCGCCCGGTATCGCGACGGGAACCCGCTCGGGCCCCTCGACGGGGTTCCGATCGCCGTCAAGGACGAGCTCGATCAGGCCGGCTATCGGACGACCGTCGGTACTAGCTTTCTCGGGCGCTCGAAGGCGAGCGAAGACGCCGAACCGGTGGCGCGCCTGCGCCGTGCCGGGGCGTTGCTGATCGGAAAGGCGAACATGCACGAGATCGGGATGGGCGTCACGGGGCTGAACCCGCACCATGGCCCGGCGCGAAACCCCTACCTGCCGAGCCGGGCGACCGGCGGATCGTCCAGTGGCTCCGCGGCCGCCGTAGCTGCGGGGTTCTGCCCGATCGCCGTCGGCGCGGACGGCGGAGGCTCGATTCGCATTCCCTCCTCGCTTTGCGGTGTCGTCGGCCTGAAGCCGACCTTCAGCCGTGTCAGCGAACACGGCGCTGCACCGCTCTGCTGGAGCCTCGCCCACGTCGGGCCGATCGCCGTCAGCGCACGCGACGCCGCGTTGGCGTTCTCGGTGATGGCGGGACCCGATCCGAAGGATCCCCAGACGCTGGCCCAGCCCCCGGTCGATTTCCACGACTGGGAGAACGGCGATCTCTCGGGTCTACGAATCGGCGTCTACTGGCCCTGGTTCAATGACGCCGAGGCCGACGTAGTGCGCCTCGGCAAGCAGCTCCTCGAAACTTTGACCGAAGCGGGCGCCGAGCTCCGCGAGATCTCGGTCTCTGGCCTCTCGCTGCTGCGAACCGCGCACCTGGTGACGATCGCCTCCGAGATGGTGACGTCGAACATGCACGACATGGCGCGCGACAGCGCGGCGTACGGAAACGACGTACGCGTGAACCTCTCGCTCGCGTCTCGCTTGCGATCGAGCGACTACGTGCAAGCGCAGCGGGTTCGCACACAGATCTGCCGCCAGTTCGCGACCCTCTTCGAGCAGGTCGATCTGATCGCCACGCCGACGACCGGGTGCACCGCCCCCGAGCTGATGCCCGACGCCCTCGAGACGGGTGATTCGAACTTGACCCTCGCCGACCGGATCATGCGCTTCTCGCTAGCGGCGAACCTCACGGGAGTCCCCGGAATCAGTCTGCCCGCTGGTTACGATTATCAAGGGCTTCCGGTCGGTCTGCAGCTGATGGCCGCGCCTTTCGAGGAGGTGTCGCTATTGCGGGTCGCTCTTGTCGCCGAAGCCCGCGTGGCGCGTCGACTTCCGCGTGTGCACAGCTCACTACTCGAATAGCTGGGAACTCTCGTTTGCCATTTTTCGGTATTGCCAATTGGTTGGTACTCCGGTAGTCTAATCCTTACTTTCAGCTCTCGGGCATACGGAATCTGTAAATGAGAAGGAGCACTTCGATGCACGGATCACGGCGTCTCTGGGTAACACTGACGTTGCTCGCCAGCGCGCTCTGGCCCACGTGGGCGTACTCGGGCGGCACGTCGTTCGACACGAACTCGGCGAGCGTCGCCGCGCGTGGTTGGGCGGTCACCGCCGACCTCGACGATCCCTCGGTCGTCTGGTTCAACCCCGGCGGCATGGGCTTCCAAAAAGAACGCTTCAACATCATGGCCGGCGTCTGCCTCGTCGTCCCCCGGATCAAGTACAGCGACCCCGAGGGAAATCGACCCTCGTCGAACGGTACGAACCGATTCACGGCGGTGCCCAACCTTTACATCATGGGCAACTTCGGCTCGGAGCGGCAGTTTTCCTGGGGCCTCAGCGTCGTTCTACCCTTCGGCTTGGCCTCGAAATACGAATCGGACTGGACGGGTTCGGGGCTGGTGACGCTCTCGGAGCTGCGCTCGATCTTCATCTCGCCCTCCTTCTCCTACCGGATCAACAAGTACGTCTCGTTGGGGGCGAGCCTGAATCTCGTCTTGGCGACGATCCGGCTCAATCGCGCCCTGCAACTGCCCGGGCCCGACGGCGTCATCGGCGGCACGGCCAATCTCGGCGGCGGGCCGACCTTCGCGGTCGGTGGCACCTTCGGCATCCAGGCGCGCTACAAGGGGCTGCGCCTCGGCTTCGTCTATCACAGCCGGACAAAGATGAAGTTCAAAGGAAAAGCGGACTTCAACGCTCCTGAGCCCTACAACGCCGGGCTCCTCGATCAAGATATCAAGGCGACCCTCGGTACGCCCGATAACATGTGGCTCGGCATCGGCTACCACATCACCAACAAGGTCTACCTCGAGCTCGACGTGCGGGTGACGCTCTGGAAGTATGTCTCGAAAGAGATCGTCCTCGAGTTCGAAAAGCCCCTCAACGGGACGCTGGACCAGCAGGTGATCAAGCAAGATTGGCGCAACGCCTGGACCTTCTATGTCGGCGGTTACGCCAAACCGATTCCCGAGCTGACGGTTCGTTTCGGTACCGGCTTCGACCTGACGCCGATCCCGAGCTACTCGCTCGGGCCGCTCGTCCCGGACGCCAACCGCTTCCTCCTCTCGGGCGGGCTGGGCTACGAGCACATCAAGAGCGGCTTCTACACCGACGTCGCCTATAACCTCGTGCTGATGATCCCGCGCACGGTTCTCTCGACCGAAAGCCAGGATGGCTTTGCGCAGAAGTGGAAGAACGTGATTCACCTCGTCACGATCAACCTCGGCTGGAAATACCTCTAACGGCTCTGGCCTCAACCGACTCCGGCAGCCCGAGTCGTCGATACGGGCCACGATGAGCACGTCCCAATCGGTGTCGGTCACTCTCAAGCTCGACCGTGCGCTGGCGCAGATCGCCGCCAAGCGCTTCTTCAGCCGCAAATTCGGAGCCGTCGGGTTCCTCGCCTTGGCGGTGATCCTCGCGAGCTTCCTCGTCGGCCTGATCTTCGCACCCGGACACGTGGCGACCTGGTTCATCGGGGCGCTCCTGCTTCTCGCGGTGACGCTGGTGCCGCTGGCCTATCGTTCGATCAAGAATGCGACGTTGCAGATGGTCGAGCTGCTCGGCGACGACCCGCGGGTCGAGCTGACCGCTACCGCCGAGGGCCTGATCCTGCGGATGGCCGACGAGCCGACCGAGGTGCTCTGGGAAGAGCTCGACACGCTCTGGCTCTTCGACGACGTGTGGCTGCTATTCGTCGACCGCGGCTCGTTCCTCGTGTTGCCCCGCGATCAGCTCTCCGCTGCGTTCTGCGAGCTGCTCCTCGAGCGAATGCGTCGCCACCATGTCCGGGTCAAATGAGACGGACCGCCGAGCGCCCGCCGGGAGGCGGGAGCCTCCGAGCGGTTGAGATATCGGGAGCGACGCTACCGCCGTCGTTCGTGCTCGCATTCGCTCGCGCCGCCGCGGCGTTGCCAGCGTCTCGTTTCTCGACGCTGGTCCTGGACCTCGTCGACCGCCTGCCGCCGCCCTCGCGCGACGTCGCCAACGCCCTCGCCGCGCTCGAGCCCGATGATGCATCACCACCGTCGGCAGCGATCGTAACGGCCGTCGAGCGCTGTCGCGCCGACGCGAACGAGGGGCTGCTGGAGGGCGCTCCGACCGTCGTCAAGGATACCGTCGACATCGCGGGACTTCCGACACGCTTCGGCCGCCCGTCGGCGGTGACGCAGCTCGCGGGCGCGGATGCGGCGATCATCGGGCGCCTCCTTCGTCACGGCGCCCGCATCGTCGGCAAGACCGAGCTCACCGAGCTCGCGGTCGGTGGCCTCGGGATCGACCGGAGACGGGGAGCACCGCGGAATCCCGCCGCGCCGAGCTATCTCACGGGCGGCTCGTCGAGCGGAACCGCGTCGGCCGTCGCCGATGGGACGGCGCGATTCGGGATCGGCGGCGACGGTCTCGGCAGCATCCGAATTCCCGCGGGCTGTTGCGGACTGGTTGGCCTCAAGCCGACGTACGGCGTTCTACCGACCGCTGGATATCACTCCGTTGGGCCGAGTCTCGACACGCTCGGGCCGATCGCCCGCGACGTGGACGATTGCACGCGGCTGTGGCTCGCCATGCGCTACGACCGGAACGAGGCCGCCCTGCGCGATGCTCGGAGACCGATCGAGCCGCGACCACCCCGTTCGGTGGGAATCATCTCGAGCCTCAATCACGAACACGCGTGCGACTCGGTGGCGCAGGCGGTCGAGACGGTGTTGGAGGCGCTCGCTGCCGAGCGCGTACGCCTCGAGGTCCCGGGTTCCGAGCGGGCCACGATGCTCGGCGCGTCGATCGGCGCGCTCGAGCTTCGACGGCGCTGCCCAGCGCTCGAGACCGACACTCCCGAGGTCGCCATCGCCCACATGCTGGGGCGACACATGGGGCCGCGGGCAACGTCGATTCACCTCGCTCGAATGGAGCTGCAACACACAGTGGACGCCGCGCTCGAGCGCTGTGAGGTCATCGTCATGCCGACGACGGCGCTGCCCGCCCCGCCCCGCCGACGCGAGTGGCTGCGCGGCGGAACGTCGATCGCTCTGCTGCTCTCGATCGCACGCTTCACACCGCTCGCGAACTGCTGTGGGCTGCCATCGATCGCCGTCCCGGTGGGCGTCGACGAACGCGGGCGACCGCTGTCGATGATGTTCGTCGGCCGACGGGGGAGCGAAATTCGGCTGTTCGAGATCGCCAAGGCGATCGAGGACATCCAGCGCTGACCCAGCGCCCCGCGCGCTTGACATCCCAGGCTGCAACGTCGAAGATCGAGGGCATGACCGCGCACGATGCGACACCGCTGTGGTTCGATTATGTGCAGACGTTCGCCCCTCGCGTCGCGCTCATTTCCGTCGTGCGATCCGCCAGCGGCAGAGAGGAAATGTACGCCCGCGGCGAGGCGAGCGTCGTCGCCTGGCTCAAAGAGACGCGCCGACTCTCGCTCGACGATATCGGAGAGAGCGCCGACCCGCTCACCTTCCCGATCGAATCGGGTCGCTTTCACGGCGGCAGGCTGGTGGTCTGGCGGCCGCCTTCGTCGGTCACGGGGAGCGAGATCTGGGGCGCCCTTCCCCCGTCGTCGCTCGCAGCGGACGGCCCCGCTGGCGACGACCTCGAGCGCCGCGTCGAGCAGCTCGTCCGATTCCTGCGGCTCGTCGCCTCCTTCGCCGCCGATCTCGAGCGCACCAAGGCCCGCATCCGAAAGAGGGAGGCCGATTTTCAACGGCTCTGCGAGGCGATGCCGGATCCGCTGGCGATTCACGCCGGTGGCCGGCTGGTCTACCTCAACTCGGCGGCGGTCGAGAAGTTGGGCTATGCCTCCGACGACGCTCTCGTCGGACAACCGATCGCGACAGTCCTGCATCCCGATGACCTCGATCTGATGCGGGCGCGTGTCGAGCACATGTCCCGTACGGGCGAGACGGTCGCGCCGACGCCGGAACGGCTGCTCGACCGCTCGGGTGAACCGATCGACGTCGAGATCACCGCCTTTCCCCTCGAGTTTCGCGGGCGCGAGTCGTTCGTCGCGATCGCCCGCGACGTAAGCCAGCAGCGCCTGATCGCCGACGCGTTGGGGGCCGAGAAGGAGCGGCTCGCCGTGACGCTGCGCTCCATCGGCGAGCCGGTGATCACCACCGATCGCTACGCTCGCGTGCTGATGCTCAACGACGCATACGCCCTCTTCAGCGGTGCCAAGCCGGAGGAGGCGACGATGCAGCCGATCGAAGAGGTCCTCGACCTGCGAGACGCCAACGGCGTCGCGCCGGCGGTTCATCCGATCCGTGAGCTCCTCGAAGCGAAGGCCGAGTCGAGCCGCGTTTCGAGCGCGATCCTCGTCGACCGCACGGGCGCCGCCCATTCGGTCACGGTTCACGCCACGACGATTCGAGACGCCAACGGGCGACGGCTCGGCTCGGTCTGCATCATCCGCGACCTGAGCGACGAGCGGGCAGGCGAGCGCGAGCGCGCGCGACGCGAAAAGCGCGAGGCGCTCGGCGTGTTGGCGGCCGGGCTTTCGCACGACTTCAACAATGTGCTCACGGCGGTGATCGCGAACCTATCGCTCGCGCGCTCCTTCGGAGACGATCATCCCGAGCGGGTGCGCCATCTTCGCGAGGCGGAAGCCGCCGCGCTACGGGCTCGGGACCTCACGCTGCAGCTGATGACGTTTGCCCAAGGCGGATCGCCGGTCCTGCGCGTCGCGTCGCTCGAGGGCGTGCTGCGCCGAGCTCTGCAGGCGGTGACGATGACCCGCGCCACTCTCTTCGAGATCGCCGTGGACGAGGCGCTCTGGCCGGTCGAGATCGATGCCAGCCAATTGCAGCAGGCGCTGACGGCACTAGTCGAGATCGCTCGGGAGTCACTGCCGCTGGATCAGCCCCTGCGGGTCGCAGCACATAACGGCGTGCGAGACGACGCAATGCCGCAGCGCTTCGTCGAGCTGACGATCGAGCTCGATCCCGAGACGCCGAACGCACTCGAGCTCGACGCCGAGGCCCAACCGTCTATTCCTGGCGGCCGTTCGGACCTGGCTCTCGCGGCGGCGCACTCGATCATTCGACAACATCGCGGCTCGATTCGCACCGAATCTCGTGGACCCTCGTCCTTCGTCGTGATCGAGCTCCCAGCGAGCACCAAGCCTGGGGCTCCGATGATTTCAGACGCTCCGCCGACCGTGGGAGATCGCGTGTTGGTGATGGATGACGAGGCAGCGATCGTCCACGTATTTCGCGAGATCCTCTCCCGCAGCGGGTATCGCGTCGACAGCGCGGACAATGGACGCGACGCACTCGAGATGCACAGACGCGCGATCCAGAGCGGCGATCCCTACCGTGTGATCGTACTCGACCTCACGATTCACGGGGGACTGGGCGGTGTGGAGACGATCGAGCGGCTGCGCGAAACCGATCAAGACGTGCCGGTCATCGCCTCCAGCGGCTATTTCGAGGATGCCGTCATGGCGAACTACGCCGACTACGGGTTCTCGGACGTCCTGAAGAAGCCCTACTCGGCACTCGAGTTGACCGAAGCGATCGATCGTGTCTGTCGTGTTCCACGCTCGAGAGGGGACGAGTGAGGCGATGCGCATACTGTTCGCCGCGGAAGCGGAGATGAACGAAGTGAGTGGTATCGCCAGCGCGCTACGAGCGCGCGCGGGCGTACGCGTTGCCCTCGGTACCACGCTCTTTTGGGACGTCTGGCGCTGTGACGTCTGCCACCTGTTCTGGCCGAACGCGAGGATGGCACTCGAGCCGATCGACGAGACGCTGACCCGGCTCGATCAGCGTCTGCTACGGGTGCGAGAGCAGGCGATGATCGTCGTCAGTCGCCGCAACCCGCCGATCGGCACGCCTCGCACCGAGGAGCGCCAACGCCTCGAGCACACCCTCTACCGGCGCGCCCACGCGATCGTCCACCCCGGTCCTGGATCCCGTGACGAACTGAGCCTGCGG
>JAGQJP010000860.1 GCA_020430585.1 Myxococcales bacterium
CCCGCCCCACCGCGCCCCTGCAGACCCGAGCGCTCGATCTCGTCGAAGAGCGATGCCGACCCGATCGATGCCGCCCGTTCGAAGGCCGCCGCGGCGAACGACGGCTCGCGATCGAGCTCGAAGACCGAGTCCTCGGCCATCGCGATCACCCCGCACGCCGCCCGCTCGATGGCTGCTGGCACCGCTGCCGAAGGCGCGGCCAGCTCAGCGGCCGTGAGCGGCAGCGTCGTGTGCGGGCCGACGTGGGCCGCGAGCGTCGCGGCGTCGAAATCGTAGTGCATCTCGCGACCGATGAGGATCGGCGTCGGACGGTCGCAGGCGGCCAGACAGGAGCAGCCCTCGACCGACCACCCGCGCTCCTTCGCCGCCGCTAGCAGCGCATCGGCCCCTCGCAGCTGACAGGAGAGGCCCGTACAGACCCGCACGTCGACATCGGGACGGGCCAAGAGGTGAAAGAAGCTACCGACGCCATAGACGTCGGCTTCCGCCACGCCCGTGCGCTGCGAAATATCCCGCGCCGCGCCTGCGCGCAGTCCACCCGCGAGCTGCAACAGCTCGGGTACCGCCGCCGTATCGGGCCGCCGTCGACCCGCCTCGGCCGCTCGCCCGTGGGGGATGCGACCCGCCGTTGCCGTATCGCGTGCGCCGTCCCTCGCCTCGGCCAGCGTGCCATGTCGCATCTCATCGGCATCCTGTCGGCCGCCGCGCTCTCCGCCATTGTCGATCGACTTGGACATCGGGGCTCCGCTCGTTGCAAGACATCTACCAGTATACCGCAAAATCGGCGCTGGCGGATCGTCCTGGGCCTGATCGGGCGAACGGGGGGAAGCGGAGACGAGGGTTCACCCGGCTTTGGGGCTCATCATCAGCCCGGTCATCAGGCCCGAGCCGTGAAGGGTCTGACCGCCGTCGACGAGCAGGACGGTCCCCGTGATGAACGAGGCGAGCGGTGAAGCCAAAAAGACCGCCGCCTCACCGATATCGTCGACGGTTCCCAACCGAGCGAGGGGGATCGACTGGACCACGAGCTCGCGCATTTTACCCACGGCCAGGCGCCTCATCCCTTCGGTCTCGGCGATCGGGCCGGGGGCGATGCTATTCGAGCGAATGCCGAGGGCGCCCCACTCGAGGGCGAGGTTGCGCATCAGGTTGTCGACCCCCGCCTTCGCGGCGCCCGCGTGGGCTTGCAGTGGAAACGGGAGGAAGGCTTGGCCCGCGGAGATGAAGATCAGCGAGCCGCGGGTCCGCTTCAACTGCTCGAAGGCCGCCTTCGCGGCGTTGAAGGAGCCGAGGAGATCGATCTCGATCACGGTCTTGAAGCCCTTCGCGCTCAGATTGGCGACGGGACAGAGGAAATTGCCCGCCGCACCGCAGACGACGACATCGACGGGACCGAGCTGCGCCTCGGATGTCGCCAATACCGCGGCCACCGCATCGTAGTCGCGCACGTCAGCGACCTCGGCGACGACCGTCGCGCCCAGTCCCCGCAGCTCGTCCGCCGCCGCCTCGAGCGTCTCTCGGGTGCGCCCACAGATCGCGAGGTTCGCGCCGAGGGCTGCAAAATGGCGGGCGATCCCCAGATTGATCCCGCTGCCTCCGCCCGTGACGAAGACCACGTTGCCCCGCAGCAAATCGGCGGGAAGGAAATCTCGAATGCGCATCGATTAGCCCCTGGGGTGAAAACGTCGGTGGATCTCTTGCAACCGTTTGCGGCTGACGTGGGTATAGATCTGCGTCGTCGAGATGTCGGCGTGGCCGAGCATCAACTGCACCGAGCGCAGGTCGGCGCCGCCCTCCAACAGATGCGTCGCGAAGGAGTGGCGGATCTTGTGGGGCGAGATGTCGCTCTTGAGGCCCGCTTGATCGACGTAGCTCTTGAGCGCCTTCCAGAACCCCTGCCGCGTGTAGGGCTTACCCCAGTTGGTGAGAAAGACGACATCGGTGTCGTTGCCCTTCTTGCGCGCGCGTCCGTAAAAATAGGGGCGCGCGAGACGCAGGTAGCGCTCGAGCGCCTCGATCGCGCTCGCGCCGATCGGAACCAGCCGCTCCTTGCGACCCTTGCCGTAGACGACGAGAAAGCCGCGCTCGAGGTCCATCTGCGAGAGGCGGAGGTGGATCAGCTCGCTCACCCGCAAGCCCGCTCCGTACAATACCTCGAGCATCGCTCGATCGCGGACCCCCTTGTCGCTCGTCGGATTGGGCACCGCCAGGAGCTGCTCGATCTCGGCCTGACTCAACACGTGTGGCAACCGGCGATGCGTCTTGGGCGACTCGAGGAGGGCCATCGGGTCGCTCGCGATCCGCGCCTGACGCACCAGGAACGAGAAGAAGCCGCGCATCGCCGACATTGCCCGCGCCATCGACTTGTTGTCGAGGCCGCGCTCGCCGAGCTCGTAGAGATGCTCGAGCACATCACCCGGATCGACCTCGGCGACATCCGAGAGCTTCTGATTGCGCTCGCACAGCATCCGAAAGGCTCTCAGGTCGCGCGAGTAGCTCTCGATCGTGTTCTCCGCCAGGTTGCGCTCGATCCGCAAGGCGAAGAGGTAGTCGTCAATCGCTTGATCCAGCGTGCTCACCGTCAACGTCGCCACCTCCCTATCCCGACGACTGGACCACGAAATACCCAAGCTGTCAATTTTTAGGCCTTTTCTCCTCTGGCCCATTGACAGCGGCGCCGCGGCGCCCTACCTTCGGGGTTCGAGCAGCCAAAGGAGCGCAGACGTGCAACCCCAGTGGAATCCACACGGCGTCACCCGCCACGAAGCGGAAAACCTGATCGTCGAGTATCTCGTCGTCGGTCCGTTCCAAGAGAACAGCTATCTCCTGCGGCGTCCCGATTCGACGCAAACGGTGTTGATCGATCCGGGCGACGAGGTCGAGCGCCTTCTGGCCCAGATCGAGCGCGAGAAGCTCGAGCCGATCGCAATCATCAATACCCACGCACACCTCGACCATATCGGCGCCATCGTGCCGCTGCAGCAGCGCTTCGAGCTACCGTTCTATCTTCATGACGCCGAGCTGCCCGTGCTCCAGATGGCGCCGCTGGCGGCGCGGATGTTCGGGGTGCCCGCTCCCGAGCTGCCGACGGTGGACCGCGCCCTACAGATCGGCGAGCCGCTCCAGCTGGCGGGCCTCGACTTCGAGCTGCGCTTCACCCCGGGTCACAGCCCCGGCTCGGTGACGTTCCTCGTCGGCGGCGTGGCGATCGCCGGAGACGTGCTGTTCTACGGCTCGATCGGCCGCACCGACCTTCCAGGTGGCGACTATGACACCTTGATTCAATCGATCGAGCGACAACTGATGAGCCTCGACGACGAGACGGTCGTCTTCAGCGGCCATGGCCCTCACACCACGGTCGGTCGGGAGCGGCGCCTCAACCCATTTCTGCAGGGCTAGCGCTTTCGAAGGAGCACTCGAGCGCCGCGAGCAAGGCCTTGCGCACCGCGAGCGTCGGCGGACCCGCCTCGATCTTCGCCCCAGATTCGGTCTGCACGTAGAAGACGTCGAGCACCTTGTTGCCCTTGGAGGAGATCTTCGCCACGTGGATCGCCAGGCCGAGCTCGAAGAGCACGTGGGTGATGCGGTAGAGCACGCCGATCGCGTCCTCGCCGTGGACCTCGATCAGCGTGAAATCGTGGGAGGTGTCGTTGTCGACCACGATCTGCGGCTCGACGCGCGGCATGAAACGCCGCACCTGCATCGTCGAGGCGCGCTTCGAGCGCAGCAGCTCCTCCGCTGAGCGGGTTCCGAGGAGCACCGCGGACAGATCGGCGACGAATTCGCTGCGCCTCTTCGGTGCATCGAGCGTGCGTTGATGCGGATCCTGTACGCGGAACACGTCGAGCACGAGGCCCGTGGAGAGGCTGTTGATCTGGGCGTCGAGGATGTCGAGACCGTACGCCGCCATCACGCCGCTGATCTTCGAGAGCACGCCCGGGCGGTCGTGGCAACCGACGGTGACCCGCGCGGGCCCCGCGGCGCCTTCGTCGAAGTCGACGACGACGGGCTCCGAATCGA
>JAGQJP010000861.1 GCA_020430585.1 Myxococcales bacterium
CTGGTGATCGAGGCCGAGAGCGGGCGTCTGATCCCCCACTGGGCCGAATTCGACCACTTCTCGGTCGATGACGGCCAGCCCGTGATCGTGCTGCGCCTGGCGATCCGTCTCGACTTCTCGACGCGCTATATCGTCGCCGTGCAGAAGCTCGTCGACGCCGACGGCAAGCCCGTTCCCGCATCCCCTGGCTTCTCGGCGCTGCGCGACCGCTCGGCGAGCGTCACGGTCGGCGTCCACGGTCGGCGCCTGCACTTCGAGAACGACGTCTTTCCCGTGCTCGAGAAGGCCGGGGTCGACCGCACCCAGCTGCAGCTCGCCTTCGACTTCACCACCCAATCGGCGGCGAACTCGACGACGCGGCTGTTGACGATGCGCCGAAAGCTCTTCGAGATCATCGGCGACGAGGGGCCGACGTACAAGATCAACGAGGTCGAGGTGCGCGACGACCCCGATCTGGCGTACACCGTGCGCGGCGTCGCCTACGTGCCGAGCTTTCTGCTGCCGCGCCAGACCAACGGGATTCGACGACTGCGGATCGACGCCAATGGCGACCCCGTCCCCGAAGGAACCGAGGAGGTCGCCTTCGATCTACACATCCCGCACTCGGTGCTGCAAAGCAGCGATCCCGTGCCGCTGATGCAGTTCGGCCACGGATTCCTCGGCTCGAAGATCGCCGGCGAGGACCCCTGGCTCAAATCGATGTCCAATCGGCTGAAGTTCGTCGTCCTCGCCGCGGATATGCAGGGGTTGACGGGCACCGACGGCCTGCTCTGGGCGGCGAACATGACCAAGAGCGTCTCGGTCTTTCCCGAGGTGCTCGAGGCGCCGCTGCAGGGCGTGATCAACCACCTCGCGTTGGCGCGCCTGATGAAGGGGCGCTTTCTCGGCGAGACCAATCCGACGATCACCCGCAATGGCCAGCCGCTCTACGATCCGAGCCGGGTCTACTACTACGGCAACTCTCAGGGCGGGACGATCGGAAGCTTGATGATGTCGATTCAGACCGACATCACCCGCGGAGTGCTCGGCGTGCCCGGCTGCGCCTTCGCCTTTCTACTTCAGCGCAGCTCCGAGTTCACGCCCTTCGTCTCGATGTTGCGCCGCTCCTACCCGGACGTCGTCGAGTTCGTCGCGATCTTCTCGGTGATGCAACAAGGCTTCAATCGCCTCGAGCCGCTGCACTTCATCGACCGCATCACCGAGAACCCGTTTCCCGACACGCCGTCTCACCGCGTGATGCTCCATCTGGCCAAGGAGGACGCCCAAGTGGCGACGGTGATCTCGTACCTGATGGGTCGAACCGTGGGGGCCAAGTTGATGGTGCCAGCGATTCGCCCGGTCTGGGGCCTCGAAGAGGTGAGCTATCCCTACGAGGGCAACAGCCTGATCGAGTACGACTTCGGCGTCCCCGACAACCCGAAACCGACCTATCCCGCGGCCAAGGAGACCGACACGCACGGCTTGCTACGCAAGCTCCCGATCGGTCAGGACCAGGTCTGGCACTTTCTCGAAACGGGCGAGACGATCTCGGTCTGCGACGGTCCCTGCGATCCGCAGTGAGTGGAACGCCGGCCCGCCGCTCGCCGAGATGTCGACCGATCGACGGAGAACGCAGATGACCTTGACGGTTTGGCACAACCCACGCTGTAGCAAGTCGCGCGGCGCCCTCGAGATCCTCGATCGAGCCGGCGTGGCGTACCAGGTGCGGCGCTATCTCGATGATCCCCCGAGCGTCGCCGAGCTCGAGGCGCTGCTCGACAAGCTCGCCCACGAGCCGCGACAGATGATGCGCACCAACGAAGCGCTCTACCGCGAGCTGGGCCTCGACGAAACGAGCGCCGACCGCGCGACGTTGATTCGGGCGATGGCGGAGCATCCGAGGTTGATCGAGCGGCCGATCCTCATCTGCGGCACGCGCGCCGTCGTCGGGCGCCCGAGCGACCGGATCGCGACCTTTCTACAGGAGCTCGACTAGTCACGCGGTGAGAGGCGACGCGACGGCGCGCAATCGATGCTGAGGACGAGGATGAGGACGAGGGCGATCCTGCTACTGGCGACCCTTTTGGTCTCCCACGCGCTCTGGGCGGCGACGCCGCGCTACCCCGAGGACCCCTTCTCGGGCGAGTACCGCCCGCCGAAGGCGCGGGAGCTGGGTACGACCGCGGGGCAGGTGCGCCTCGCGTGCAACCTCGGGGCGCAGGTCAACAAGAGCCCGCAACTCCTCGTGCAGTGCGGGGCTGAGGTGATGACCTGGGCGTTTTTGGGGATTCGGGCGACGACGCTCTTCACCGCCAAGCGGTTCGGTCACTCGAGCCCCCACGCCTTCGCCCTGCGGGTCGGCCCGTCGATTCACGTGATCCCCTTCAGCCGTGTCGATCTGGCGGCGTTCTTCGAGGGTGGGGCGCAGGCGATCGAGCCCTTCGGCAAGACCTGGATGGCGGTGATCGCGGGTGGCCTGACCTTCACGATCTCGCTGAGCAGCTATTGGTTTGTGCAGCTCGAAGGGCAAGTGAGCTGGGGGGTGTACAAAAAGCAGGGCCAGGGGCAGCATCTGGTGGGGGTCAATCTTTTCGCGGGCGCTGGAGTTCAATTGTGACGCAAGCGCGTGACGAGGCCGCAGATGAGCGGGCGACGAGATGGATCGCCGCCACCGAGGACGCCGTCCGCCGGGCGATGGCTGGCGATGCCAGTGGCCACGACTTCTGGCACATCGACCGCGTGCGACGAATGGCGCTGCGACTGGCCGAAGCCGAGGGGGCCGAGCGGCTCGTCGTCGAGCTGGCGGCGCTGCTCCACGACGTCGACGATTGGAAGCTGCGACCCGATCCCGACGCCCCGTCGCGACTCGAGGCGATCGTCCTCGAGATCGAGATCCCCGCAGCGCTCGCGGCACGGGTGAGACAGGTGATCGACGAGGTCTCCTTTCGCGGCGCCGGAGTCGCGACCCCCGTGAGCACGATCGAGGCTGCCGTCGTACAGGACGCGGACCGCCTCGACGCGATCGGCGCGATCGGTATCGCCCGGGCCTTCGCCTTCGGTGGCAGTCGTCGGCGCGCGCTCTACGATCCGAACGTCGAGCCGCGCGTCCACGGGAGCTTCGCCTCCTACCAGAAGGACGAAGGGACGACGCTGAACCATTTCTACGAGAAGCTTTTACTCTTGCGAGCTCGACTGAACACCCGAGCGGCGCGAACGATCGCCGAAGGGCGCCACGCCTATCTCGAGGGCTTCGTGGCGCGCTTTCTCGCCGAATGGGAGGGCGAGCGCTAGGGCTCGAGCCCGCAATCGTCCCGACTGCGGCGCGGTCGAGTCGGACCGCCTGGGAGCGTCACCTCTCGGCCGCGCATTGACGAAAGTCGCCGAATGGTATCCACTGCGGCAGCGAAGAACGTGCCGTTGGCGACGACCGACCGACCGAGCGCGAGACCTCCAACAGGCGAATGGGACCATGCGAAATCTCTACACCTCGACCTTCGGCCATGAGACACGCTTCGCAGCGTGTCTGGGCGCGCTCTGGCTCACGCTCGTCGTCGCCGTGCCCGCTCGGGCGCAGCTCACGCAGCTGGTACACGACGCGATCGCACAAAAGGGCAAGCCGACGACGACCCACAAGCCCGCGCCGACGACGACCCACAAGCCCGCGCCGACGACGACCAACAAGCCCGCGCCGACGACGACCCACAAGCCCGCGCCCGCGCCCGCGCCGACGACCAAGCCCGTAGAGCCGAAGAAGGGTCGACCAACGCTGAAGGCGCCGACGAAACCGGCCCCCAAACCGAACCCCGATCTCCGCGGCGGAATCTACGACCGACCCTACATCTATCGCACCGAGAAGAAGGGCTTCGGTTTCGCGATCGGCGGCTACACCGAGATGCTCGGTCGCTATTCGGTGATCGACGGCGTCTCCGACGGTTTCCACTTCGAAGCGCGTCGGCTCAATCTGTTCATCTACAGCAAGCTCGCCCACTTCATGCGCCTCACCGCCGAGGTCGAGCTCGCCCACGGAACGAAGGTGACCCTGCAGACCGCGCTCCTGGACATCTTGATTCTTCCGTACATCAACGTTCGCGCGGGGATTTTCCTGGTACCGATCGGCCGCTTCAATCTGTCGCACGACGCGCCGCGCTACGATATCATCGACCGCCCGCTGGTGGCGACGAAGCTGATCCCGTCGACCTATGCCGACGTTGGCGTCGGGATCTTCGGCGCCTTTCGATTGACGAGCGGCTTCACCTTCTCGTACGAGATCTACGTCCACAACGGCCTGGGCCCAGGCGTCGTCGGCGGCTCAGCGGAGGGGACGCGGCTGGTCGAGGGTCGCACGGAGAACCTCTTCGCCCTCAACCCGAACGGATCGCCAGCGATCAGCGGTCGCCTCGGGTTTCGCTTTCCGTTCGGCGTCGAGCTCGGCCTCTCGGGGTACACCGGGATCTACAACGCGTACACCGTCAAGGGCTTCACCGTCGACGGCAAGCGGCGCCTCTCGATCGTCGCATTCGACTTCATCGTCGTCTGGCGCGCGCTGACCGTGCGGGGGGAGGCGGCCTACGCCTTGATCAGCGTGCCCGAGAGTCTGCGCGAGCTCTACGCCACGCGTCAGTTCGGCGCCTATGTCGACGTCAGCTGGACCTTCTGGGCCGGCAAGCTCTGGTTCACCAAGCTTTCGAAGTTCAACATCATCGCCCGGGGCGACTGGATCGATCTCAACATCGGCAAACACAAGACCACGGGTCAGGATATCGGCGACGAGAACCTGCGGATCACCGTCGGCGTCGCCTGGCGGCCCGTGAGCCAGACCTCGATCCGCCTTGCGTATCAGCAGAACTGGCTTTTTGACGCGATCAAGAACCGCGGGCGCTCGTCGGCGGTCCAGCTCGGCGTCGCGACCTATTTTTGACGAGCGCAGGAGGCTCGAGCGATGCGGCAAGCAAAGCGTCTGTGGGCGGCCCTCTGCCCGACCTTGATCACGGTGCTCCTCGGCGGTTGCCTCGGCGGCGCGCCCGATGCGAAGAAGTCCTTCGATGCGCCCCTCGAGGGGCTGACACAAGCCCAGCGCGGTGCCTTCATTCTTGGCGACGCCGCCTTCAATCGGATGTTCACCGCCGAGACGGGCTTGGGCCCCGTCTTCAACGCGCCCTCCTGTTCGAGCTGTCACGTTCGCGACGGCCGTGGGCATCCGGCCTTTCGGGTGACGCGCTTCGGGCTCGGTGACCCGACGAGCGCGGCGAGCTTCGACTATCTGCTCGATCTCGGTGGACCGCAGCTGCAAAATCGAGCGATCGTCGGCTACCTGCCCGAAAGCCTTCCGGATCTCCCCGGCGTTGTGACCTCGAGTCGCATCGCGCCACAGCTGGCGGGACTCGGGTTGATCGAAGCGATCGACGACACCGAGATCCTCTCCCGCGCCGATCCCGATGACCTCGACGGCGATGGGATCAGCGGTCGCCCCAACTACGTCGTACCCCCGCCGTTCTTCGTGGCGAACCCGACCAACAGCACGACCTTCGACGGGCGCTACCTCGGGCGCTTCGGCTGGAAAGCGACGGGGATCAACCTCGTGCAGCAGGTCGCCCTCGACTATCACGACAACATCGGGATCACCTCGGATCGGCTTCCGACGGATCTGACCAACCCGATCGTCGGGCCGACGGGCGGAGATCCCGCTCCCGACCCCGAGATTTCGGCGGCGACGGTCCAAAACGTCGCGTTCTATCTTTCGGTGCTGCGCCCGCCGAGCCGCCGTGACGAAACGGACGCCGAGGTCGTGCAGGGCGAGGGGCTCTTCACCCAGCTCGGTTGCGCCTCGTGTCACGTGCCCGAGCTGCGCACCAGCAAGAAGGCGGCGATCGAGCTGTTGCGCGACAAGCCCGTTCCCCTCTACTCCGATCTCCTGCTCCACGACATGGGCCCCGACCTCGCGGACAACTACCCCGAGGGCGACGCCACGGGGCGCGAGTTCCGCACGCCGCCGCTGTGGGGTCTGGGAATCATCAAGTCGACGCAGGGCGGGCGGGCGTTCTATCTTCACGATGGGCGAACCTCCGATCTGCGCGAGGTGATCAAAGTCCACGGCGGGGAGGCCGAGCGCAGCCGAACGGCCTTCTTCGAGCTGAGCGAAACGGAAAAGGACGCGCTGATCGCGTTCTTGAAATCCCTTTGAGGGGCAGCGCCATGACGTCGGAAACCTTCACCTATCGCAGCACGATCGAGGCCCCCGCCGATCGCGTCTTCCGCTACCACGAATACGACGGCGCCTTCGAGCGTCTCGTCCCGCCCTGGGAGAACGTCCGAGTCGTCGAGAAACAGGGGGGCATCGAAGATGGCTCGTTTGTCGTCCTGCGCGTCAGCGTCGGTGGAATCGAGATCGAGTCGCGCCACGTACACAGCGACTATCGACCGGGCCGGCAGTTCCGAGACACGCAAGAGACGGGCCCGTTTCGCAGCTTCAGCCACCTCCATCGCGTCGAGCCGCGGGGCGACGCGCGCGCCGAGCTGATCGACGAGATCAGCTACGAGCTCCCGGCTGGTCTCTTCGGTCGGGCCGTCGGCGCCGCGGCGATGCGCGAGCGCCTCGCCCGGATGTTTCGCTATCGCCACGAGACGACGCGCAACGACGTGCTCGCACACCACGCCAACGGCGAGTCGTCGCGCAAGACGATCTTGATCAGCGGGGCAGGGGGCCTGATCGGCCAGGCGTTGATCCCCTTTTGGCGAACGGGTGGGCACCGCGTGATCCGCCTCGTCCGCCGCGCCACCAAAGGGGTGGACGAGCGGCAGTGGGATCCCGCGAGCGGAACGCTCGACGCTGCGGTGCTCGAGGGGGTCGACGCGGTGGTCCACCTCGCGGGCGACCCGATCGCCGACGGGCGTTGGAGCGCCGAGAAGAAGGCTCGCATGCTGAAGAGTCGCGTCGAGGGCACCCGGGCCTTGGCCGAAGCGATCGCGACGATCGAATCACCGCCCGAATGTTGGCTCTCGGCCTCGGCAGTCGGAATCTACGGCGCCCGAGGCGACGAGGAGCTCGACGAGACGAGCGAGCCCGGGAGCGGTTTTCTCGCCGACGTCTGCCGTCAGTGGGAGGAGTCGACCCAGCCCGCGCTAGAGCGTAGCGTGCGCGTCGTCACCCCACGCATCGGGGTCGTCCTGAGCCCGGCAGGTGGCGCCCTCGCCAAGATGTTGCCCGCGTTTCGCGCCGGAGTCGGTGGACGGATTGGCAGCGGCGACCAGGTCATGAGCTGGATCGCCCTCGACGATCTGGTCTACGCCTTCGATCACGCCCTCTTCGACC
>JAGQJP010000862.1 GCA_020430585.1 Myxococcales bacterium
GGCGATGGTCGACGCGTGCCCCACGAGTACGTCGCGGGCTGGATCAAACGCGGACCGACGGGTTTGATCGGGACGAACAGAGGCGACGCCAAGGCCACGGTCGAGGCGATGCTCCAAGACGTCGTCGGGCGCGAAGCGCCGTTGCGTGCCGAGCTCTCGCCGCACGCGATCACGTTTCTCCTCGATGAGCGCGGCGTGCGCTCCGTCAGCTTTGATGAGTGGAAGATTCTCGATGAGCTCGAGATCGCGAACGGATCCGCCAAGGGCAAGGTCCGCGACAAGTTCACGTCGCTGCCTGCGATGCTGGAGGCGCTGAAGACCACGAGGGGATGAGCACCCCGCGCTACTGGTACGAAACCAGCTGCTTGCGGATCAGATAGCGCCAGCCGCCGTCCGACAGGCTCTCGCTGGTCACCACCTCGTGACCGGCGATCCCGACCCAGCGCTCGATCTCGTGCTTCTCGCTCTCGGTCTGAGCCACCACCTCGATCTCTTCACCCGCCGTCAGGCGTCGCAGCGAGCGAATCAGCACCAAAAGCGGTGTGCTGATCGATTGATCGATCGATGTCGTGTCGTTTTCCATGTCGTCTGCTTCGGTCATCGCATTTGGTTCCCGTCCTGTAAGCAGGTGTTAGCACACATTCGCCGCGGCGGAAAGCCAAGGGAGTGTTAAAGATCGGTAACCCCATGAGTTCAGAAGAAAACTGAGATACAATCAGGCGCTACCGCGGGCGCCATCGGGGCTTTCGCTCGGCAAGGGCGATGCCGGTCGCGCCGCTGTGCTCGTCTTCGACGCCCGAGATTGGAGCCATCCGTAGGCGTAGGTTCCCGTGACCAGACCGGCGAGGGTGAAGAGCGAGGCGAGCTTCCCTTCGCCCAACATCGCCAGGGCCGTGCCGGGGCAGGCGCCCGCGAGTCCCCAACCGACGCCGAAGAGCAGCGACCCGGGAACGAGCGCCGCGCGCCAGGGTTTACCCTGAAACTCCATCGCTTGACCGCCGACAAGCGCTGTCGCGTGAAAGCGCTTCAGGAGTTGGACGCCGATCATCCCGACAGCCGCCGCGACGAGGATCACCCACATCAGCTGCAGGTCCTGAAATAGAAAGAGCTGCGCGTAGAAATCATAGGTCGTCGCGCCCGCGCGGCTGAGAATGAAGCCGAACAGCGCACCGAGCGGAATGAAAGCGTACTTCGACATCATCGCCTCCTTACGCCAACACGCGGAAGAGCAGCTGGACGATCACGATCCCACCCGCAAAGAAGCCGGCACCCGCGACCATACTGGGCCAGTTGAGCAAGGAAACGCCCGTGATCGCATGGCCGCTCGTGCAGCCACCCGCCATCCGCGCGCCGAGCCCCATCGCCGTACCGCCGACGAAGAGCAGCGCGCCTTTGGCCCAGATCGCCCCCGGAAGGGCGGCGTCGTAAAGCGGCCCGAGGGAAAACGAAGCGACGACGGCTCCCGGTGAGGTGAGCGCGGCGACCAACCCGCCGAGGGGGATCCCGACGAGAAACCAGAGCCGCCAGTTGTCGAGCGTCGCGTAGGGCCCCGTGTGAAAGAACGGCGTCTTCGAGACCAGCCCGCA
>JAGQJP010000863.1 GCA_020430585.1 Myxococcales bacterium
CATCAGGAGCACCGAGAGCGGATGGTCGAAGCGTTTCGAGCGCGACCACTCCATCTCGAGGCGATTGCGCAGGAAGCGCCGATTGTAGATCGCCGTCAGCTCGTCGTGGATCGAGAGCTCTTTGGTGCGGTGGTACATCTGGGCGTTGCCGATCGCCATCGCCGCCTGGTTGGCGATCGAGCGCAAGAGCGTCACCTCCTCCTGGTCGAAGGCCTTCGGTCGCGGCCGAAAGAAGCAGAGCGTGCCGATGCAGCGCTGCATGAAGACCACGGGCAAACAGAGGAGCGTCCCGGGGATCTCACCGCCGTATCGAGTCTGTTCGAACCGCGGATCCCGCGTGGTGTCGTCGACTCGGAGGCTCTCGCCGAGCTCGACCACGCGCTGGCTGAGCTCTCGCAACACCCGATACTTCGGCTGCTTGTCGCTCTCGTCCTCGAAGAAACCGTAGGTCGCCTTGAGCTGTAGACGATTGGACGTCTCGTCCTGAAGGAAGACAGCAAACTCTTTGATGTCGAGGGCCTGGGTGATCTGCGTGGACATCTTCGCCAACACCTGATCGAGCTCGATCGTCGAGTTCAGTGTCTGGGTGATTTCGAAGAGCACCCGCAGCTCCTGAAGGGTTCGCTCGAGCTCTTGATTGGTCGACTCGATGATCTCGTTCTTCGACTCGAGCTCGCGTTTGAGCGCCAGCTCTTGCTGGGCCCACTCGAGCTCGCGGTCGGTGTCGATGATGTTGACCTTCAGGTCGGTGATCTTCTCGAGGAGCGTGTTGAAGTGTTGGCCGAGGCGACCGATCTCGTCACGGCGATCGACCTTGGCCCGCGTGAGAAAGAAGCCCTCCTCGGCGGCCTCGACGGTTTTGGAGAGCTCTTCGAGCGGTCGCGCGAGAAAGCGGTGGACCGACCAGCCGACGACGATGAAGGCGAGGAGCGCCAAGGCGCCCGACCAGACGAGGAAGGTCATCGACCACTGATGCAGCTGCTGCTGCTCGGGCGCGCGGAAGCCGAAGGTCAGCGCTCCGATCGGCGAGACTCGGCTATCGTGACAACCCGTGCAGGCGGCGCGGAACCGCAGAGTACGGCGGATCTGGATCGGCGCGTCGACGGGGGGCTTGCCGACCCGGATCTTGAGGCGCCCCCCGCGATCATAGACGTCCAGGCCGAGAGTGCTGCGATTCCGTGCGTGAATCTCGGTGAGGAAGTTGTATTGGTGACCCTTGGGCGAGCTGTGCTCGACTAGCTTGGCCGAGATCAGCGCTTCGAGGTTGCCGCCGGTCTCGATCGCACGCGCGACGTCGACTTTCCGCGCCACCGCCCAGGACGTGACGTACCAGATCGCGCCGTTGCCCGCCAGAACGAGCACGATCAACCCCGTCGAAAGCGCCGCCACTTTGAGGGAGACGCGCTTTTTCAGCCATTCAAACATCGGCCCCTACTGTACGGGATCGCCCGGTGACTTTCAACGCTCTTGGAATGTAGGCAAAGGTGGTCTCGCGGGCCCGAGGACGCGGCTTCGGGGAGTGCGGGAAGGACGGCATGAGGTGG
>JAGQJP010000864.1 GCA_020430585.1 Myxococcales bacterium
GCGCGCTCGCGCCGTCGACGAGGTCGCGGATCGTGCGACCGATCAGGTTGCGGTTGTGCTCGAGGCTGATCCGCTGCTGCAGCTGCATCAGGCGGTCTTTGCGCGCGAGCATCGTCCTCTCGTCGACCTGTGGTTGCAGCTGGAAGGCCGAGGTGTTCTCCTCATCGGAGTACGTGAAGACGCCGAGACGATCGAAGCGGTAGCGCTCGACCGCCTCGAGCACCGCGGCGAAGTCGTCGTCGTTCTCGCCCGGAAAGCCGAGCAACACGGTCGTGCGTAGCGTCGCATCGGGGATCGCCTCGCGAAATCGCCGAATCAATCCCTCGATGTTCGCCGCGCTCCACGGTCGCTTCATCCGGCGCAGCACGCGCTCGCTGAAGTGTTGAAAGGGCACGTCGAGGTACGAAACGATGCGCCGTTCGTCTGCGATCAGCTGAATTACCTCGTCGCTTACGCCCTGGGGATAGAGGTAGAACAGGCGAATCCAGGGGATCTCGCTCTCGGAGAGCAGCGTGCGCAGGAGGGTCGCGAGGTCGCTCTTCTCGTCGAGATCGCGCCCGTAGGATGGCGTGTCCTGGGCGATCAGGTTGACCTCTTTGACACCCCGAGCCGCGAGCTGGTTCACCTCGGCGACGACGCTCGCGACGCTGCGGCTGCGCTGCTTGCCGCGAAAGGTCGGGATCGCACAGAACGCGCAGCTACGGTTGCAGCCTTCGGCGATCTTGACGTAGGCGTAGTGCTGGGGTGTCAGCGGCATCCGCGGCATCGAGAGCGGGTCGTAGAGCACGCTCATCAGCGTCGAGCGGCTCGGCGCTTCACCGCTCACAGCGCTGTCGATCGAGAGGATCTCCCCGGTGCCGACGATCTCGTCGATCTCGGGCAGCTCGGCGCGCAATTCGTCGCGATACCGCTGGGCCAGGCAACCTGCGACGACGAGCCGCTTGCAGGCGCCACCGAGCTTGTAGTCCGCCATCTCGCGGATCGCTTCGATCGACTCGGCCCGCGCCGATTCGATGAAGGCGCAGGTGTTGATGACGATGACGTCGGCGTCTTCTGGTTGATCGACGATCCGATGCTCGTTGTGGCGCAACACGCCGAGCATCACCTCGCTGTCGACGAGATTCTTCGGGCATCCCAAACTGACGAAGTGCACACGTGACATCGTTTCCCGCTGACCCTCTGTGGATACGGCGCGGCTGGTCGGCCGACGCGCCTTCATTTCTCTGCATCCGGACGAAAGGGCGTCCGATCTGCGCGACTATAGGGAGAAATTTCAGCGATTGTCAACGACGTCGTGCTGATGTAGATCTGATTGAGGCATGAATTCAGCGGTTTCAGGTCGGGAATCGCCCGCGAATCAACGCGGGATCGGCGCCGGCAGGTCGCTGGAACAGCTTGACTTCCTTGTACAAACTTGTTATAAAAGCTTGATTCTCATTCGCTTTTCGCCCTAAACAGAGGAACGGTGCATGAAACGCGTGGCTCGACTCCTATTCGTTACCGTCGTGTGCAGTCTCATCCCAATGACCCCGGCCTTTGCCGAAAAAGAGATCGAGATCAAACCGATCAAGGTGCAGAGCCCGGTGGTCTACACCAAGCTGCTGCAACAGGGACTCAACTCGCTCAAGGACCGGAACTATCACGCCGCGGTCAGCGCGTTCCTCGAGGTGCTGCGCGCGACCGACGAGCAGGCGAAGTTCTATCTCGAAGCGCAGTACGGGATCGCCCGCGCTCTCTACTTCCTCAAGTTCTACTACGCGAGCTTGAGCTACTTCGACAAGATCGTCGAGAAGGGGCCGTCGCATCACCGCTATCTGGCGACGATCAAGTGGCTTCTTTTGCTTCACAAGGCGATTCCTGGTGGCTCGGCGGCGATGGAGCGACTCGCCAAATACGACAGCAAGAGCTTTCCGCGGGATCTCTCCAGCGAGCTGTCGGCGCTGGTCGGGCGCTACCACTACTACCAAGGTGAGCTGTCCAAAGCTCTCGCGATGCTGCGCCGAGTCAACCGGGATCCGAAGTACTTCCTCGATGCGAAGTTCCTCGAGGGCGTGATCTGGGCCCGCCGTTACAAGGCCCGCGAGTCCCTCGAAGCGTTCAAAGAGATGCTGCGCTTCCTCCGTCGGACGAAGGGATCAACCAAGGACGCGAAGAAATACGAAGAGCTGGCCCTGCTCTCGATGGCGCGTCTGTTCTACAGCACCCAGCAGTTCAAGACCTCGATCCGGTACTACGATCAGATCCCGATCCGCTCGATTCACTGGCTCAACGCCCTGTTCGAGTCGAGCTACGCGTACTTCCGCCTCGGCGGCCGCTCGAACTTCGAAAAGGCGATGGGGAACCTGCACACCCTCTCCTCGCCCTACTTCGAGTCCGAATACTTCCCCGAAGCGCGGATCATCCAGGCTGTCATCCTCTACACGAACTGCCACTTCGCGGAGACCCTCGCCGTCGTCGATCAGCTGATCCGGAACTATCTGGGGCTCGTCAAATCGTTGCAGGTCGCGCTACGAAAGTACACCGACCCGAACGATTTCTATCTTTATCTGTCGCGCCTGAGCCGACTGCGGGGCGCGGGATTCTCGGTGCAGCTCAAGCGGATCCTCAACGCCGCCCTCGCCGATCGGCAGCTCTCGCGGAAGTTTCGTTTCGTGATCTATCTCGACAGCGAAGTGCGCCGCCTCGAGGCGGAGAAGGGCAAGTTCAAGGACCCGAACCTGGTGCGAGACCTGTTGGGCCAGTTGAACATCTATAAAGAGCTCGTGATCGGCGAGACGGGCCGGCTCGCCCGTTCGAGGATCGAGCGGGTCGTGCGGGAGCTGCGGACTCTGATCGCCTCGGGCCTCAAGATCAAGTTCGAGACGCTGAATGCCCGGAAACGGATGCTGCTGAGCAAGATCCGAACCAAGGAATACCTCGAACGACGGTCCCACAAGCGATCGATCTATGTCTCGAAGGAGCACGTCTACTGGCCGTTCAACGGGGAATACTGGAAAGACGAGCTCGGTTACTACATTTACCAAGTCGAATCGCGTTGTAGCCGCTGATAACGGGCTATGGAACGATTCGAAGGGCGGTGCAGCCGCATTAATCATGCATTCGTAAGGGTGAGGAAAACATGCGTCACGGGCGATATCTCGCTATTGGCCTGATTCTCGCGTTCTCGGCCGTCGGCTTCGCCGCCACGGTGAAGAAGAAACCGGCTCAGGTCAAAGAGTACAAGCGCAAGAAGGTGTTCAAACGCAAAGTCGACCCCAACCGGCCGACGATCAACACCGCGGTCCTCGAGCGGCAGTTCAAGAAGATGGCCCAGGATGCGCTGGAAGCACAGATCCAGACGTTGGATCAGCTGCTCTCGGTCACCGAGGACAACGACCCGCAAAAACCGGTGATGCTCTACAAGCTCGCCGATCTCTACTGGGAGAAGTCGAACGGCTTCTTCCTGCGCGCGTACGGCCTCGACGAAAAGATCTTTCAGGCGAAGAACTCGGGACAGACGGGGCTGGCGAGCAAGCTGGCGAGCGACAAGACCAAGTACAACAAGCTCAGCCAGGAGTGGCGCCTCAAAGTCATCGAGACCTATAAGAAGATCGACGAGAAGCACCCGAACTTCAAGGATCTCGACGCGGTCTACTACTATATCGGCTACCACTACTCCCAGATGGGCATGGTGGACAACGGATACAAGTACTTCCAAAAGCTCGTCAACCAGCGCCCGAAGAGTCGCCTGGTCCCCGAAGCGCTGCTCTCGATCGGCGACTACCACTTCAACAACCGCCGGCTCGATGAAGCCGAGATCTTCTACAAGCGGGCCGAGCTCTTCACGGGCTCCAAGGCCTACGGCTTCGCGCTCTACAAGCACGCCTGGGTCTACTACAACCGCCGACAGTACGTGCAAGCGCTCAAGAAGTTCCTGCAGGTGATCAAGTACGCCGATTCGAAGAAGATTCTGCGCAAGAAGGACCGCTTGAACCTGCGCCGCGAGGCGATCCGCGACCTGGTCAAGACCTACAGTCAGGTCGGCAACGCCGAGCGTGCGCTGCCCTTCTTCAAGAAGATCGCGCCGACGTTCTACCTCGAGCTCGGGCAGATGCTGGCCTACAACTACCACGACAATGGACAGTACGAAAACGCCGTTCAGCTCAACCGACTGCTGATCGCCAACGCGCCGCACGACAAGCGCGTGCTGATCTGGCAACGCGAAGTGGTCAACAACACCGACCGGATCCCCAACTCGGAGGAGAAGACGGTCAAAGAGGTCGGGCGTCTCGTCGCACTGCTCTTGAAGATGAAGGACAAGGTTCCGGCGACCTTCCTCGCCAAGCAGGAGAAAGAGATCGACGAGCTGATGCGCGTCTTGGCCACGCAATATCACAAGATCGCCGAGTCGAGTAAGCGCGAGACGTTCCTGGCGTACGCGCACCACATGTATCGCGAGTACTTCCGCGTCTTCAAAGCCAGCCCCGAGCTGACGGCGATGACGATGAACTACGCCAACCTGCTCTACAACCTGAACCAGTGGAAGATGGCCGCTTCGATGTACGAGCGCGTGCTCGAGAGCGACACCTCCAGCAAATACTCGGACGACGCCGCGTTCTTCGTGCTGATGTGCTACAACCACTTGATCAGCGTCTCGAACGAGCTCTCCAAGGACAAGGGTGACCTGACCAAGAAGCGCCCGATCTCGGACCTCTTCATGCGGATGGTCCGCGCCTGCGATCGCTACGTGGACGTGGCCAAGAAGACCAAAAAAGAGGTGAACAACGAGGACGTCGTCAAGGCCAAATTCGCCGCCGCCAAGATCTACGCCGACCACGGCCACATCGACGAGGCGATCAAGCGCTTCAAGACGTTGCGCGAAGAGCACAAGAACCACTACCTGGCGGGCTACGCGACCAAATACCTCGTCGTCCTGCTTCAGATTCAAGGCAAGATCAAAGACATCGAAGATATCGCCCGGACGTCGACGAATCTCGATCCCGAGGTGAAGAATACGTTGAACAAGATCCGCAAAAAGAACCAGTTCAACGCCTGCTTCGATCTCGAGGAGAAGAAGCGCTGGGTCAGCGCCGCCGACTGCTTCCGCGCGTACACGCGCAAGTTCACCGACGCCAACGACCTCGATCAGGCGCTCTACAAAGCCGCGCAGAACTACCAGAAGGCGAAGGCGATCGAACAGGCGATCGAGGCGCTCGGCGAGCTCTACAACAAGCGCAGCTCGTCGAAGCTCGCCCCTGATGCGCTCTACTCGATCGGACAGCTCTATCAGAGCGTCGCCGTCTACAGCGAGGCGGCGAAATATTTCGAGATCTTCGTGCAGAACCACGCCGCGACGAAGAAGAAGCTGGCCGAGAAGGCCGTCATCGCCGCCGCCCTCTTCCGACAAGGGCTGCAGCAGTACGACAAGGCGATCGAGAACTACAAGCGCTTCCTGCAACTCTTCACGACCTCCAGCCAGGTGATGCGCGTCTATTACAACATCGGGCTGATCTTCGAGCGGCAGAAGAAGTGGAGCCAGATGCAGGACCACTTCGAGCGCTACCTGCGGCTCTACGCCGACCGCGGCAGCACCGACATGAAGATCTCGGCGATGTACAAGATCGGCTGGGCGCTCTGGAAGCAGCGCAAGACGAAGAAGGCGCTCAAGCAGTTCAAACAGGTCACCCTCGCCTGGAAGAGGCTCGGCGACGCGTCGCGTACCAAGCTCACCTTCGGCCGGACGCAGGCGGCGCACGCCCGCTTCATGGAAGGCGAATTCCTCCTCGACGAGGCGGAAAAAATCAAACTCAAGCTGCCGCAATCGCGTCTGAAGAAGCTGTTCAAGAAGAAGGGTCAGGCGATCGCCGACGCAGCCCGGGTCTTCATGGAAGTGCGAACCTACCGCGATCCAAACTGGACGATCGCGGCGATCTGCCGGGTCGGCAAGGCCTACCAACAGTTTGGCGACGCGATCGAGAAGGCCCCCGTGCCCGCAAAGATCCGCAAGAACGAGATCCAGCTCGACGCCTACAAGACGTTCCTCGACAACGTCGCCGAGAACGTGAAGAAGAAGTCGGTCGCCGCCTACAAAGGGTGCCTGAAGCTGGCGGAGAAGCTGAGTTGGTTCAACAAGTTCTCGACGGAGGCCGAGCAGAACTTGACCAAGCTCGACTACAGCATCAAGGTGATGAAAGAGCTGCGACCGGCCCCGAAGTTTCTCTTGACCAAGAACCGTCTGTCGGACTTCGACACGACGTTGCCTGACTGATCGGGAATTGGAGAGTGGGAACGATGATACATAAACCGACACCCATCGTCGCCGTGTGGCTCGTCGCCATCTTGTTGGCGACGACGCCGGCCGTCGCGAAGCGGAAAGTGAAGCCCGCCGCACGCGCCGAGATGGAAAAAGCGCTCAAGCTCCTGAAATCGCAGTCGGCGATCGACTTCGCTGGCGTTCGCACGCACCTGCTCAACGCCGACAAGATCCAATCCGACATCCCCGAGGTGCTCTTCAATCTGGGGGTCGTGGCGGAGATGCAGGGCAACATGTCCAAAGCCGAAGAGTACTACAAGAAGGCGAGGCGCTCGGACTCGAGCTACGCCCCACCGATCGCCAAGCTCGGCGAGATCGAGTTTCGCAAGGGGAACTTCGCTCGGGCACGCCAGTACTTCGAGGAGGCGATCAAGCTGGACAAGGTCAACTCGCTCGCGCGCAACTATCTCTCGCGGATGGAGCGGCTCAAACGCAACTTTCCCCAGGCGATCCTCCACGCCCGGCTCGCGTTGATGGGCAATCGCGAGAACGTCGAGGCCTACAACAACCTGGCGGCGACGTATTACGAGATGGGGCTCTACGAGCTCGCGCAGCTCGTCTGCGTCTCGGCGCTGAAGATTCATCGGCGCAGCCCGGCGACGTACAACCTGCAAGGCCTGCTCTACCTGAAGACCGACGACGTCAAGCGGGCGATCGAAAAGTTCCGTGATGCATTACGCTACGATCCGAACTTTTTCGAAGCGCACCTGAACCTGGCGCTCTCGACCCTGAACTTCAGCGACTTCAACACCGCGCACCACCACCTGGTGTTGGCGCTCAAGCAAAAGCCGAAGCACGTCAAGGCGCTCTTGGCGATGGCCGTGTCGCTGCGCGGGTTGAAGCGCTTCGACGAGGCCATCGCCACGTACAAGAAGGTGCTCGCCCTCGACAGCCGCAACAAGGAAGCGCGCTACAACCTCTGCATCCTCTACCACGAGTTTCTCCAGAAGTACCAACAAGCCCTCACCACCTGCATCGAGTATCAGGGCATGATCACGACGGCTAACGCGAAGTACGCCGAAGTGCAGAAACGCATTACCGGTTTGAAGAAAACGATCGAAGTCTTGAAAAAGACCCCGAAATAGCCCGCGACGAAGCAAAAATCAACACTCGCGGGAGATTGCGTAGATCCTTCGTCGCCCTCGATCGTAGAACTATTACGTTGCGGAAATTAGTGTCGTTTTGGCGACCGATCGTCGTTATCTGCTTGTGCTTTTTGTTGCGCGTACGTACAATAGGGTTGGCATGAAGCGCCCCAACAGCAACCGACGGATACCGTCACGAGGATAATCATGGTCAAACGTAGCCTTCTCGCTCTCGTCATCACCATTTTCTTGCTCGGCTTTGCTGTCGCAGGCTGGGCGCAGAAGAAAGGCGGCGACAACGATGACAATCTACGCCGTAAGACGGTCTACAGCTTCGAAGACGACACGATTACGGGGAACCTGCTGAAGCCCGACGCGACCATCATCGACTCGCTCAAATCGTCGAAGTACTCGAGTCTGATCAAGATCCGGAAGAACTTCATTCCGGAAATCATCAAGTCGGCGGAGGACATTTGAGGCGGCACCTTAGTCCAACGCTAAACCGGTCCACACGAGGACAGAGATGAGCAATATCCCGACCATCCAGTTTGATATCTATCAAGGGGATACCCTGTTGCGAACCGAGAAGTTCCATCAGGAGATCATCAAAATTGGTCGTCTGTCGCGCTCGCACCTACGCCTAGAGGACGAGAACGTCTCACGCATGCAGTCGATCGTCGAGGTTGGGAAAGACGGGACCGTGATGATCATCGACTTGGGCTCCGCCAAGGGGACCTACGTCAACGATCAGAAGGTCAACAAAGCCCAGCTGAAGAACGGCGACTCCGTCCTTCTCGGCGACACCAAGCTGGTCGTCAAGATCGGTGAGGCGGCTGCCGACTCGGCGAGCGTCCAGATCACCGATCAGGCGATGACCCCGATCGTGCCGCGGGAGATCCCGAAGGAAGAAGGCACCGCCGTGATCAGCGCGATGCCCGATTCGATCGCTGCTCCGGCTGGCTACGTTCCGCAGCCTTCGCTGCCCGCTTCCTTCGAAGAGCTGTACTACACGACGGGACAGCGCGACCTGCGCGCCGAACAGCTCTCGGATCGGATGGCGATCGAGGTGATCGCGCTCTGGAACAACGGCGTGATCTCAGCGGACAACTTCCTCGAGGCCAAACCGATCGTCATCGGCGAGACGAAGCTCGCCAACGTCTTCGTCCCCGCGGAGATCCTCGGCGGCAAGCAGGAATACACGCTGATCGACTTCGAGGGCGACAAGCCGATCCTCAATTTGAACCTCGACAACATCGGTGGCGACGTGCTGATCAGCGGTCGCGTGACGCCGATCTCCGAGCTCCGCGGCTCGGGCCAGGTCAAGCGCGGCCAATACCCTCTCGCCGAGGGCGTGAAGTGCCGAATCCACATGGACAAGAACTTCACGGTGCTGGTGAACTTCGCCAAATTGACGAAGAAGCCGGCAGCAGGTCTGAGCGTCGACGTACCCGTGGCGTCCTTCAACGCGCTGAGCGTGATCATCCACCTGCTGTTCCTGATCGTGATCTGGGCCTTTCCCGAGGACGTGATGAAGATGAAGGGTGATGACCCCTTCGATCCGCGGGACCAGCACTTCCAGACGCTGCTCGAGAAGAGTCGCGATCAGCAGCAAGACGAGCTCGAAATGGAGCTCGAGAAGAAGAAGGGCGGCAAAGACGAGCAAGAGCAAGAGAAGATGGCAGCGCCGGGCAAAGAGGGGCAGAGCGGCAAGCGCGATGCACCCAAGCGCGACCGCAGCTTCTCGGTCTCGGGTAACTCGAAGAAGCTCAAGATCGCGAAGATGCGCGAGAAATGGAAGAAGCAAGCGCTCAAGAAAGGTCTGGCGAACGTCCTGCTTTCGGACAACAAGATCAAGTCGCTCTACACGAACGACAAAGAGACCCTCGGACCGGGCGTGATCGACGCGCGGGGAATCATCGGCAGTAAGGCTCCCGCTGGCGACAGCCTCGGCTACGACGGCTTGGGCACCAAGGGCTTGAACCCCGGTGGTGGCGGACCATTGAACTCGGTCAGCCTCGGACGGAACAAGACCGGTATCGTCGGGATCGGCGGACCGAAAGGCCCCGGAGGGAAGTTCCACCGCACGGGCGTGAACTTCAAGGACCGTCGCCGACGGGTGACCGTCGCCCAGCTGACACCGATGACGATCGGCGACCTCCCCAAAGAGGTGATCCGGCGGATCATGCGGAAGAACTACAACGCCTTCCGCTACTGCTACGAGCAAGAGCTGACGCGCAAGGTGAACCTGAAGGGTAAGATCGCGCTGAAGTTCACGATCGATCCGACGGGACGGGTGATCTCGTCAGGCATTGCGCAGTCGACGATGTCGAACCGCAACGTCGAGCAGTGTCTCGTGAAGGCGGTCAGGCGGATCCGCTTCCCCGCACCAAAGAACGGCGGAATTGTGCAAGTCAGCTCCTACCCGTTCATCTTCACCGCGAACTAGAGCGCGATCATGTAGTCGGCGGCAGGCTGCACATGCCCGGCGAACGGCTCGTCGCAGCGCTCGCTCCCTCGCTCGCAGATTTCACTTCACGATAGCAGCCAGGCCATTCGGAGCGGAGATCAGGATCTCTCCCGTGTCGGGACGACCGCGCTCGACATAGACGAAGTGACCATTCCGTAGCACGTAGTACGAGGAGAGCAGCACCGGTAGCGACCGGAAATCGGGCTTGCGCTTGATCGAGAAGTGCAGATGGGGCTGAGCCGAGTTACCGGAGTTGCCGAGCTCGGCGATCATCTGACCCTGGCGGACGCGCTGGCCGCGCTTGACTCGAATCGAGCCGGCGCGCAGGTGCTCGAAGGTCGAGACCTCACCATTTCCGTGGTCGATCGCCACCTCGTTCCCGTAGTCCTTGCGCGTGCCGATGGAGTTGTCCGGCTTTCCCGTGCGCACGCGCAACACCACGCCGTCGGCGGGGGCCAAGACTTTCGCCCCGTAGCTGTAGTAGCTCTTCAGGCGCGAACGATCGCCGTGGCGAGACTCCATCTTGTCGTCTAGCAGGATGAAGTCCCAAGCGTACTTCTGGTACGAGATGTAGTGCGTGCGACAGCCAGCATTGCCGCAGGTGACCTTGAGGCGGCCGCGCAGCGGGAGGATGTAGCGATTGTGCTGCACGTAAGGCTCGGGCACCTTCGAGAAGCGAAGACACTCGTCGATCCGCGAGGAGTGCCGTCGATCGTCTTCGATGTAGAAGATGAAGCACATCTTGTTCAGCCCTGGGTTCGAGGACCAATTGCTCCAGAAGAACGGCGTCTGAGAGTCACCTGCTAGATGGCGCCCGTCCGTCAGGCCGCGGACGCGAACGATCGAGGAGTACATCACGCGTCCGTGGAGGTCGAAGAACTTGAGGAAACCGCGGAGGACGCGGTATCCGACCCCTGCCGACTCTTGCAACACACCGCGGAAATTCCAATACCGGCGGCCGTTCCGGACGATCGGGTAGATCAGCGCGGGATCGGTGACCAGCCGAACCTGGGCCCGTCGGCCGTCTCGCAAATACCTCGACGTGCCGCTGCATCCTGCGACGAATAGCGCTACGCCGAGGAGGACGGAAATCATGGACCATCGCGAACACCTTGTACGAGCCACTGTCGTCTCCCTTTCCCTTTTGTTGCAGCGGCAACTTTGCTATAACGATGACACTCATCGTAGCGAATCGATGCCAGCCGCGCAACTGCGGCTGTCAGCCCGAACGGAGAAGTCATGAAACTCGCCACACTCGATGACGGAACGCGCGACGGACGGTTGCTCGTCGTCTCTCGGGACGGATCGCGGGCCTCGGCCGTCCCGGCGATCGCAGCGACCCTGCAAGACGCGCTCGACGCCTGGCCGTCGACGGAGCCGGCGCTGCGGGCGGTGTCCGAGGAGCTGAACGCTGGCCGCTGCGCGACGGCGGAAGAGCTCGACGCGACGCGCCTTCATTCGCCGCTTCCACGGGCCTACGAGTGGATCGACGGCAGCGCCTACATCAATCACATCGTCCTCGTCCGCAAAGCACGGGGGGCCGAGCCACCAGAGACGCTCGAGAGTGTGCCGCTGGTCTACCAGGGCGGAAGCGGCACGTTCCTGCGCCCCTTCGAACCGATCGCGCACTACAGCGAAGAATTCGGCGTCGATTTCGAGGCGGAGATCGCCGTGATCACGGACGACGTCCCGATGGGGACCCGGGCAGGCGACGCGGCGAAACACGTGCGTCTCGTGATGCTGGCCAACGACGTCAGCCTGCGGCAGCTGATTCCCGCTGAGCTCAAGCTCGGCTTTGGCTTCTTCGTCTCCAAGCCATCGACGGCCTTCTCGCCATTCGCCGTCACGCCCGACGAGCTCGGCGAAAGCTGGCGCGACGGTCGACTCCATCTGCCGCTCGTGACGACGCTCAATGGCGAGCGCTTCGGCGACCCGGACGCGGGAGAGGCGATGCACTTCAGCTTTCACGACCTGATCGCCCACGTAACCCAGACCCGGCGCCTGACAGCGGGGACGATCATCGGCTCGGGCACGGTCTCCAACGAGGATCGCTCACGCGGCTCGAGCTGCCTTGCCGAACGACGAATGCTCGAGCTGATCGATGGCGGAGAGGTTCGCACGCCCTTTCTTCGCTTCGGTGACCGCGTCGAGATCGAGATGCTCGACCGCAGCGGGCGCTCGATCTTCGGCCGCATCGCCCAAACGCTGATACGCGCGGAGAGACGATGAGCCCAACACGCCTCTACAGCTATTACCGCAGCTCTTGCTCGTGGCGCGTGCGCATCGCCCTGGCGCTCAAGGGTGTCGACTACGAGTACGTGGCGGTGAACCTCGTGCGCGGCGGTGGAGAACAACACGGCCAAGACTACCGTGAGAAGAATCCGCTAGCTCAGGTGCCGACGCTCGAGATCGATGGCGCGCGATTGACCCAGTCGGTGGCGATCATCGAGTATCTCGATGAGACGCGCCCGACGCCGCCGTTGTTGCCCGACTCAGCCGCCGAGCGGGCCCTGGTCCGCAGCGTGGTCGAGACGATCAACGCTGGTATTCAGCCCTTGCAAAACCTCGGTCCTCTGCTGCGAATCGGGATCATCGCCGACAACGGCGAGGCGGAGAAAATCGCCTGGGCCCGGCACTACATCAGCGTGGGCTTCGACGCCCTGGAGCGTCAGCTCGCCCCGGTCTCGCGCGGCTGCGTCCTCGGAGAGCAGATCACGATCGCCGATCTCTTTTTGGTCCCGCAGGTCTACAACGCCAGGCGCTTTGGCCTCGACCTCGCCGCCTACCCGACGCTCTCGGCGATCGACGCGCGCCTCGCCGATCAGCCCGCCTTCGTCGCCGCCCATCCGGAGCGGCAGCCCGATTATCCCGAGCGCTCGTAGGGGCCTGCAATCGATCTGACTCTAGGGCCGTGACGCGTGAGCCGGCAGCGCCGCGCCGTCGCGATCGAGCTTCGGCCGTGGCTTCGGGCGACCGAGCCAAGTTCCGCCCTTTCCGAAGCGGTGCTTGAGCAACAACGGCAGGCTCAGTGGACCCGAGAGGCCAGCGTAGAAGAGCAGCGTGTAGAGCACGTGTCCCTGCTCGGCTTGTCCGGCGAAGAAGTGGTGGTAGACGAGCAGGCCGACGGGGACATTGCGCACGGTGACCTCGATGGTCAACGTCACCGTGTCCTCGTCGTAGCGGCCGAGAACCCGACAGAGTTGGGCCGTCGCGACGTGCATCACCAGCGCGAAGGCGACGATCAGGAGCGGCGGGCCCCAACCGTATTCGGGGATCTTGATCTTGCCCGAGCCCATCGCGCCGAGGGCGATGACGACCACCAAGAGCATGCTCGCGCGGATCGCCCAGCGCGAGATCCCTTCGGACCCGCCGCGAAGAAAGCGAAACAGCAGCATTCCGCTCGCCAACGGGATCAGCAGATAGAAGATGATCTCCATGATGATCCGCGCCGCTGGAAAGACGAACTCAGGGGGCATGTGCTGCGCCGCGAAGACGCGGATCACCAAGGGGACGGTGACGATACAGCTCACCGTGGTGATCGTCGTCACGGCGATCGAGAGCGGAACGTTGCCCCGCGCGAAGAAGGTCAATAGGTTCGAGAAGGCGCCGCCAGGCACCGCGGTGAGCAAGATCAAACCGACGGCCCAACCCGGTCCGAGCCCGAAGAGCCAGATGAAGAGCAGGCCGAGCGCGGGGATGAACAACAGCTGCGTCAAATAGCCGATCGCCAGACCGGCCGGGAAGCGGACGATGTCTCGAAAATCGCGCACGCTCAGCGTCGCGCCCATTCCGAGCATCGCTAGCGCCAGCTGTGCCGGGATCAAGAATGGCTCGGCCCTGTGAAACCAGTCGAACATCTGAGCTCGTGGTCTGGGTTGGTGGAAGCGGCGCTTTCGTTATCGATCGCTGAGCGGGAGGTAGTTGCGCTCGGTCGCGCCGACGTAGATCTGGCGGGGACGATAGATGCGCGTCGTGGGATCGTTGCGCATCTCGCGCCAGTGCGCGATCCAACCGGGAAGCCGGCCGAGGGCGAACATCACGGTGAACATGTCGGTCGGAAATTTCATCGCGCGATAGATGATGCCGCTGTAGAAGTCGACGTTCGGGTAGAGCTTACGCTCGATGAAGAAGGAATCGTTGAGGGCGACCTCCTCCAGCTTCATCGCGATTTCGAGGAGCGGATCGTCGACGCCGAGGTTGCTCAGGACCGCGTCGGCGTGCTTCTTGAGAATCCGCGACCGGGGATCGAAGTTCTTGTAGACGCGGTGACCAAAGCCCATCAGGCGGAAGCCCGAGTTCTTGTCTTTGGCCATCTCGACGTACTTCTTGTAGTTTCGACCGTCGGCGTTGATCATCGTCAACATCTCGATCACCTGCTGATTCGCGCCGCCGTGGAGCGGCCCCCAGAGGGCAGAGATACCAGCCGAGATCGAGGCGAAGAGGTTGGCGCGACTGCTGCAGACGGTGCGCACCGTGGTCGTCGAACAGTTCTGCTCGTGATCGGCGTGGAGGATCAAGAGCAGATCGAGCGCCTTCGCCAGCACGTCGGGCACTTCGTAGCGCTCGGCGGGGACGGCGAACATCATGTGCAGAAAGTCGGCGGCATAGTCGAGATCGTTGCGCGGATAGATGTAGGGTTGGCCGATCGACTTCTTGTACGAAAAAGCAGCGATCGTCTTCAACTTGGCCAACAGCCGGATCACGTTCAGGTCTTCGTCGTCGGCGTCTTCGGGATAATAGGTCGACAGCGCCGCGACCATCGACGACAGAATCGCCATCGGATGCGATTTCGCCGGATAGCCC
>JAGQJP010000865.1 GCA_020430585.1 Myxococcales bacterium
AGGTGATGGCGACCGACACCACCGTGTTGGTGACCGGCGAGACGGGAACGGGAAAGGAGCTCGTCGCTCAGGCGCTGCACAACAACGGGCCGCGCCGCGAACGGCTCTTCGCCGCGGTCAATTGCGGAGCGCTCACCGAGACGCTACTCGAGAGCGAGCTCTTCGGTCACGTTCGAGGTGCATTCACGGGTGCGATCGGCGAGAAGAAAGGGCTCTTCGCGATCGCCGATCGTGGCACGCTGTTTCTCGACGAGATCGGCGAGATCTCGCCGGCGGTCCAGGTTCGGCTGTTGCGGGCGATTCAGGAGGGCGAGATCACCCCCGTCGGCGCGACGCGCCCCGTGCGGGTGAACGTGCGCTTGATCTGCGCCACCAACCGGCGCCTCGAAGAAGAGGTCTCCTCTGGGCGTTTTCGACAGGACCTCTACTACCGGATCAACGTCTTCCCGATCGAGCTCCCTCCACTCCGCGAGCGCCGCGGCGACGTGACTCGGCTGGCGGAGCACTTCCTGCGTGGCGCCGCGAAAAAGTTCGGCAAGACGATCCGAGGCTTCACACCAAACGCCCTCGACTGCCTCGAGGCCTACCGCTTCCCCGGAAACGTCCGGGAGCTCGAGAACGAGATCGAGCGGGCGGCGCTCTTTGCGCCCGACGGCGGCACGATCGACACCTCGCACCTCTCGGACCGCGTGCAGGGCGGCATCGCCGTTCCGTCGCGGCCTGGAAAGCTCAAAGAGACGATGGAGGCGCTCGAGAAGCAGGTGATCGTCCGGGCCCTCGAACAGCACGACGGCAATCGCTCGCGAACCGCTGTGACCCTCGGCATTTCGCGCCAGGCGCTGCAGGTCAAGCTCGCGCGCTATGGGATGGTCGCCACGCGCGATGATTGAGTCGTTGAAGCTTGCGGGCTACGGGGTGGTCGCCAGGCGCGACGATTGAGCCCGTTCGCGGTACCCCGCCTCGACGCGGTCCCAGAGGATCGATTCGAGGCAGACGCCGTCGAGCTGGTTGATCTCCTGCACGCCGGTCGGGCTCGTGATGTTGATCTCGGTTAGGTAGTCGCCGATCACGTCGAGCCCGACGAGCATCAGCTCCGCTCGTCGGAGGGTCGGCGCCAGGGCGGCGCAGATCTCCCGCTCGCGCGCGGTCAGCTCGGTCTTGACGCAGCGGCCGCCGACGTGGATGTTCGCGCGGTTGTCGTCGGCGGGTGGCACGCGTAGGGTGGCACCGACGGGCTCGCCGTCGATCACGATGATCCGCTTGTCGCCTTGCCGCACGTCAGGGATGAACTGTTGGGCGATCGCGTACTTGCGGCCGTCGTCGGTCATCATCTCGAGCAGACCGTTGAGGTTCTTGTCGCCGCCGATGACGCGGAAGATGCTCTTCCCGCCCGCGCCGTCGAGGGGTTTGAGCACCATGTCTTCGCCGAGCTCGCGGTAGAACGCCTTCAGCTCGCGGGCGTCGTTGGAGAGCAGGGTTCGCGGGGTGAGGCTCGGAAACTCGAAGCAGAAGAGCTTCTCGTTGTAGCTCCGCAGCGCCGTCGGTGCGTTGAGGACCCAGCTCGTCGGCGGTGCGAGATCCAGGAGCTGCGTCGTATAGCTGTAGGCCATGTCGACGGGTGGATCCTTGCGCATCCAGATGATCTCGAACTCGCCCAGCCCGTGAACCGTCGAAGGCCCGAGCTCTCCCGGACTCTGGGGATCACGGGTCAGCCGCAGCACGCGTTGGAACGCGCCGTACGCCTGCCCGTCGCGCACGCCGAGTTTGTCCTGTGTGCAGACGTGGACCTCGTAACCCCGGGCGAGGGCCTCGAGAATCATCACGAAGGTCGTGTCCTTGAAGACGTCGACCCGCAGCAACGGGTCCATCACGACGGCTATGCGCTGGATCATCGTCTCCTGCTCCGAGCGTTCTCGTCAGTTGGTCTTCTTCGGGGCCAGGCTGGGATGGGTCGCGACGAATTTGTCCGTCTCGATTTTGAGCAGCAACTTCTTCTCACCGAGGGTCAGCTTGGCGCTCCAGCCCATGCCGCTCACAGTCAGCAGGTGCTTTGCCTGGCCCTCGGACAGCGATTGGTAGGCCACACTGAGGGTCCCGTTCTTCCGTGTCGAGACGACCACGTAGGGAAAGCTCTGCGTCCCTTTTTGCGCCAGGTTGTAGCGACGAACGAGCAGAACGTAGGGCAGAATCAGATCCGGCTCGAGGATCACGGCGTTGGGCTCGACGGTGATGTCCGCCACCTTCGCCTTTTCGCCGCGCAAGCTCCTGATCTTGAATGCCTTCTTGTACCGAAAGAGAAACTCGGTGCGCAGCACCTTTCCGCCGAAACGGACGCGGAACTTGTCGAGCGCGAACTTCGGCCGCAGCTGGATGAAACCGCCGAAGAGCTCGCGCTTTTTCGGCGCCGTGATGAACTCCGAGCCGACGGCGCTCTGGTCCGACTTCATGACGAGGGTGAAGCTCGAGCGGGCAAAGCTCTTTCCCGCTTTCGAGAGCGTGTAACGGCCGGTGATCTTGACCGCCTGGGCGGGTGTCGCGAGGCACAAGAGAATCGCGACGACCGCCAAGCGCGCGGCTCGCGGTGTGCGGTGTGTCGATTTCACGGTGGAACTCCTTCAGCGTCCGGGTGTCGTCTTCTCGATCAGCTCCCGATCATATTCGTTTTGGCGTTTAACGATCAGACCTTCGAGATTATTCGCAGAAGGGCGGTGAATACGCAAGTAGCGAAGGGCACTTTCATTGTCGCCGAGGCGCAGATGGAGCTCGGCGAGGGCGTAGGCCGGGAACTCCCAGAGCGGCCGCAGCGCGCGGGCGAGGTGAAAGTCTCGCTCCGCCTTCTGGAACAAGCCCAGCTGGAGGCGCATCTCGCCCCGCAGCCAGTAAAATCGGGGATTGCGGGTCTGCATCGCGATCAGCGCCGAGAGCGCGAGCTCGGCGTCTCCGGGACGCCCCGCCAGACCGTACCGTCGAACGTCGCGAAGGGACTCGCGATAGCTTTGGCGGCGGCTCATGCGCCCCCGGGTCTTTGCCGCTTGCCAGGCGAGGCGGATCTGCGCCTGCGTAATCGAGCGCCGCACGACGCGGTTTCGCGGTCGCAGCTCGAGCAGGCGATACCAGGTCGCGATCGCCCCTTTCAGGTCGCCGAGGACGGCGCGGACCACGCCGAGTCGATAGAGGGCGTTGGCGTTCTTCGGTGAACGGGCGAGGTGCTGCTCGTACCGCGCTCTGGCTTCGCGGTAGCGACGTGCGCGGAAGAGCGCATCGGCCTCGCGCAGCTCGGGCGCCACATTCGACGTACCCGGTGAATCGAACGAGGTCACGACAGGCGGCGGCGTCGTCGTCGGCGGACGCTTCGGCCGGGGCGCCGTCGTCGTCGTTTTCACGACAGTCGGGCGTTTCGGCTTCTTGGCGACGGTCGGACGCTTGGGGGCCTTGGCTTCGAGCTTCGCGAGGCGACGCTTGGCGATCTGGCGATACTTCGCCTGGTCGCTCCGCGTCTCGAGCTCGAGGTACCGTCGATACCCAGCGAGCGCCACTGGGACATCCCCTCCGAGCTCAGCCGCCCGCGCATAGGCCCACCAGCCATCGGGATCGCTGGGCTTCAGCGCAACGTAGCGCTTGAACGCCGCGACCGCCTCGGCGTACCGCTTCAATCGTTGCAGGGCGACACCCAGGTTGCGCCAGGCCGAGCTGTTGTCCTTCTGGTATGTGGCTGCTTGCTGAAAATAGCGGACCGCCGCGTTGTAGTCTTTGCGCTGAAAGGCGATCACGCCGAGCTCGTTGTACACCACAGGGTAGGCGGGCCAGGCCTTGATCGCTTCTTTGAGCTTGCTCTCCGCTTCGGCCAGCTTGCCCGCCTTCAACAGGACCTTGGCCTGTTGGCGTAGCTCCTTGGCGCGCGCGATGCGCTTGGCGTCGGCGTGCAGCGCCGGATGCCAGCCCAGAAGCAGCACCGAAAAGCTGAAAAGCGCGACCAGGATGCGGAACGGGGCCCGGCGAGTGGTCGACATCGTCACTCCAACCGTGGGTATCAATTCGACAATTCTGGCACACGCGAGGGGCGCCGTCAAGGATTCCCCAAAGATGGCGGGCGCGTGAGCCCTGAGCTCGGCTGTCGGCACGACACGCCGCGTGGACCGTGGTTGCCGCCCCGCACAGCGCTGCGACGGAGCGCGATGCGCTTGCTGGCGCTCCCGATCTGCGGTACAAGATCGTTGGTTCGTCACCAGGAGGCAGCTGTGAAGGAGACCGAAACCCCGACGCTGACAATCGAGCCGTCGACCGGCCACTATGGCCCATATGGCGGGCGATACGTCGCCGAGACGCTGATGCCCTTGCTCCACGACCTCGAGGAGGCGTTCTATCGCATCGCGCCGAGCGAGGAATTTCAGCTCGAGCTCCACGCCCTGCTGCGCGACTACGTCGGGCGGCCGTCGGCGCTGACCTTCGCCGAGCGGCTCACGCGCCGCCTCGGTGGGGCCCAAATCTTCTTGAAGCGCGAGGATCTGAACCACACGGGCGCGCACAAGATCAACAACTGCGTCGGTCAGGCGCTCCTCGCCAAGCGGATGAACAAGCGCCGCATCATTGCCGAGACCGGGGCGGGCCAGCACGGCGTGGCCACGGCGACGATCGCCGCCCGCTTGGGGATGAGCTGCGAAGTGTTCATGGGTGAAGAGGATACGGTTCGCCAGGCGCTCAACGTCGCGCGGATGAAGCTGCTCGGCGCCGAGGTTCACGTCGTGACATCGGGCTCGCGCACGCTCAAGGACGCGAT
>JAGQJP010000866.1 GCA_020430585.1 Myxococcales bacterium
CGACGATCGGCGAGACGAGCGATGGTCGGCCGATCGTCCTCTCGAGCCACGCCCTCGATGCGGTCGATTGGCTGATCCCGATCAATCGAATCAAGCAACACACCAGCTTCCGGGGCGCCCTCGAAAGCGGGATCTGCAAGATCACGGCGATCGGCCTCGGTGGCCGCCCGGGAGCCAGCGCCGCCCATCAGCTCGGGCCCGACGGGATCGCGCGCTACGTCGAAGAGGGCGCCGAGCTCGCGTTCTCCCGGCTGCGCGTGCCCTTCGCCCTCGGGATCATCGAGGGACCGAGCGGCGAGACCGCCGACGTCGTCGCCCTCGAACCCGACGGTTTGATCGAGCACGAGAAACGCTGCCTCGATCGGGCGCGACAGCTCCACCCCGCGCTGCCCTTCGACGATCTCGACGTGTTGCTCGTCGACGAGATGGGGAAGGACATCAGCGGGACGGGACTCGACACGCACGTGATCGGCCGCTGGGGTATCGGCGGCCTCCCGCCGATGGAGCGCCCACGGATTGCCCGGATCGGCGTCCTCTCGCTGAGCCCCGCCTCACGGGGCAACGCCAACGGGATCGGGATGGTCGACGCCGTGAGCGATCGACTGGTCGAGGCGATCGACTACGCCGATCTGCGGGTCAACACCCTGGCGACCACATTTCTCGAGCGCGGGCGAACGCCGCTCCGCTTTCCCACCGATGGCGCGGTGATCGAAGCCTGCCTCGTCGGCGCGCGCATTCCGCCGGAGCGCGAGCCGCGGCTGTTGCGTGTGCGCTCGACCAAACACCTCGACCGCTTCTACGTCTCCGAAGGGCTGGCCTCGGAGGTGCAGCGCGCGGGTCTGGCCCTCGTCGAACCGTTCGCGGCGATTCGGATGCGCGAAGACGGTCGGCTCGTCAGCACCTTCGACGACCAGGAGCGGCGGCGATGAAGCTCACGCCCGCTGGCGAAGAGTGCCTCGCCACCGCGTTGACCCCGGGCTGGCGGCGCCTGGCCAATATCATGTTGGCCCTCCTCGTGCTCGCCGTGACGGCGTACGGCTTCATGATGATTCGCCTGGTGCTGCACAGGCCGTATGCGGGCTTCGGGGTCTATCCCTTCAACCGAGTGGCCTACCTCGATCGCCACGGACCCGCCGACCGCGCGGGTCTGCGCGAGGGAATGCTGATTGTAACGATGAACGGCGAGCGCGTCGGCAGCGTCCTCGACACCGTGCGCCAGCTCGAGGCTCTCCAGCCCGGAGGCGAGGTCGTGCTGCAGGTGAAGAGCGGGCAGGGGGCCGCGATCTCGACGATACGGATCAAGCTCGAGAAGCCGCCGCTACCGACCTTCCTGATCTTCGCCACCTTCGCGTACCTCGTCTTCATCTCGTTGGCGCTCTTCGTCTACTATCGCCGCCCCGATGATCCGCCGGTCGTCGCCTTCGCGATGGTGACCTTGACCGGCTTCATCTCGATGCTGACGAGCTTCGCCTTTCGCGAGACGATCGCCTATCCCGTGGTCAACATCGTTCGGATCTGGTCCTCGCTGATCACCTTTCCGCTGATCTTACACTTCGCGCTGCGCTTTCCCGTGACCCACGAGTGGGTGCGTGGGCGGCCGTTCGTGCAAGTGCTGATCTACGTGCCCGCCGTCGCCTTCGCGGGCTACCTCACCGTACGCTCGATGGCGCTCTTCGACGCTGCCCTCGATCCGACGCTGGTCCACGAGATCCTACAGGACATCCTCTGGGTTTCGACGCGCACGATGTTTCTGGCCCTCGCCTATCTGTTGAGCGGCTTCTACGTCCTCGCGCGCAGCTATCGCCGCGGAACCCCACAGATTCGAACACAGATCCGCACGCTATTGATCGGATCGTTGATCGGCATCTTCCCGATGTCGGTGCTGATCTACGAAGGCGTGACGAACTACGCCCGCTTCCTCCTCGGCGGCTTGAACCCGCCGCTGACGATCACCTTCGCCCTCGCGCTCCTGGTGCCGACGGGGCTCGCTCTGGGGCTCTACCGCC
>JAGQJP010000867.1 GCA_020430585.1 Myxococcales bacterium
CCGCAGCGGTCGTGGTGATGGAGCGCAGCCTCGCCGAGAAGCTCGGTGCCGAAATCCTCGGGATCTTTCGCGGCTACCAGGTCGCTGGCGTGCCGCCAGAGATCATGGGCATCGGCCCCGCCGAAGCGATTCCCAAGCTGTTGGCCAAAACCGGCGTCTCCCTCGACCAGGTCGATCTCTTCGAGGTCAACGAGGCCTTTGCGAGCCAGGCGGTCTATTGCGCTCGCAAGCTCGGACTCGACGACGGGAAGCTCAACGTCAATGGCGGCGCGATCGCCCTCGGGCATCCCCTCGGCTGCACGGGCGCGAAGCTCACCGCCACGCTGCTCCACGAGATGAAGCGCCGTGGCTCGCGCTACGGCATCGTCTCGATGTGCATCGGCGGCGGAATGGGCGCAGCTGGCCTCTTCGAGCGCCCCTGATCCTCCAACGCTCTCCCGGGGACGATCGTCCGTGGTCCCGAGTCACCAGCCTGTGACAATCGACGACACAACTCGATTCGACGGCGTTCGACGCGGAATTCGGCTTCACTCGTTGGCGGGAGCGGTGCAGATCACGTGAGCCAGCGCCAACCCCGCTTCGAGGCCGGCCGAAACGCACCAGACACCGCGCATTCCGTTGATCGCAATGGGGGGATCGTCGTCCACGGCGCGGATCAGCTCGTCGCGCTCGGCCGGATCGAATCCGGATATCGCCGCGATATCGAGCTCGCGGGCCCAATCGGCCACGGCCTCCTCGACCGACTCGGCTTCGAGCTGGTGCAGATAGGTTCCGCCTCTGAAGTCCAATAGGATCGTGTACAAGCTCATCGACGCTACCCGTTGCCCTTCGCGTTTTGACTATGGTGCTCGCCAGTGAAATCAGCTTTCGATTTGAGATGCTTGACCTCGCGCTCGAGCTTCGCGATCTGCTCTTTGATTTCGGGGGTCTTGTTCGGCGTGGCTTTGAGCGCATCCAGCTCGGCCTTCTTCTCGAGGTATTTGCGCATCGCCTCTTCGCGCTTGGCTTCATTGGCGTGCTTGGAGTTCTTGTTGCTGCCCTTCGCTCGCGCAACGGTCTCGTGGCCCAACCCGACCGATAGCGGTTGTGCGCTCACGCCAGCCAGCGTCGCGTCCGCCGCACCCCGCGCCTCGACCTCGGCCGACGATTCGACCGCGGTGATCCCGTAGCTCTGTTGGGCTCCCTGCAGGCGCGTCTGTTGGAGGGCGTGTGCTGCCTCCTCGGCGACGACCCGCTTGTCGGCTCCCTGTCCGAGCACGACGTCGCCACGATGCGTGTAGGCCTGCGCGTCGAGCCTCTCGCTCGCCTCGGACGCGGAGCGACCCGAGTACGCGCGAATCCCCTTCAGATCGGCGCCGAGGGAGCGCTCGAGCTCTGCCAGGTACGGCAGCTGCGTCGGCGCTCCGCGCTTTCCGGACTCGGCGATCTTCGTCGTCTCACGCCCGCCCGTCGCCGAATCACGCTCTTCAGCCGTTTTGGCGTCGCTCAACCCACGTGCCGGGACGCCACCCCGCCGCTCCTTGTCTTGTTCGTATTCGTATGGCACTAGCCCCTCCGTCAACTGTGCGGGCGTTCGAGGGCCCGTTCGGTTCATCCGACGACCACCGTTGCGATCCGGTTGGTCTATCGCTTCGACGATGTCGCCACGTTTTCCGAAAGCAAGATACGATCCAACACGTCAGCGGATTCGGATCAGCGTCAGCACGCTCTTCGACTTCGGATCGATCATGATCAGGTGGCCAGCGTTGGTGAGGCGAACATTGACCAGGCTGGTCTTGCTATTGTTGGGCTTCTTCATCGTCAAGCTCATCGTTGCGCCATGGAGTTGGTAACGGCACTCGATCGCTATCTCTTTCGGGTTGACGCTCGACTTCATCGTCACGGCAAAGGCGCAGCGCTCGTCGCGACGAAACGTGAGGGTGATGTCGGCCTGTGGCGGGAGCTTGACCAATCTGTCGCGCTTGTCGGAGAGGCCGGTCACGCGCCAGGTGCCGACGATCTCCTTCTTGGTGACCGCAGAGGCCGACTGGGGTGAGAGGCTCTCGATGAGCCATACGACGACGGCGCTGAGTAGAGTCGTTCTGAGCATGCCTCAGTATAGGCGGCGAGCTGCGATCGGTCAACGATGATGCGCTGGAAGATGACGATGCGTCTCGATCGGAGCATCG
>JAGQJP010000868.1 GCA_020430585.1 Myxococcales bacterium
CTGCTCTAGCTCGCGCCGCCGTCGAATCGCGGCCAGGCGCTCGATCTCGTGCGGCGGGATCGCTGCCTCGAAGGTCAGCGGCTGGTCGGCGGATAGCTCGAGGACGCGTTCGGGTGACACCATTGCTCCTCAGGGGACGAGGACGAGCTTGCCCAGCGTCTCGCGGTTTTCGAGGGCGAGTAGGACCGACGTCGCCTCGTCCAGCGCGTACGCCCGCGGTTCGTCAGGGGTGATCACGCCCTCGTCGATCAGCTGCCCGACCTCGTCGAGCTGCTGGCGAAAGAGGTCGGGGCGCCTCTTCATCATCACGGTCAGGTGGTAGCCCGAGATCTCGATCGGCTGAAAGACGAGGCCGACATTGTGGAAGCCGGCGGCCTTCGCGCTGGCGCTGCCGAAGACGACGACGCGGCCGAAGGGGCGTACGCAGCGCAGATTTTCTTTGAAGGTCTTGCCGCCGACCATTTCGAGGATCAGGTCGACGCCGCGGTCGGCGGTCTCGTTCAGGACCGCATCGGCGAACTCTTGCTCCCGGTAGTTGATCGTGACGTCGGCGCCGAGGCCTCGAGCGTACTCGAGCTTCTCGGCGGTCGAGGCGGTGGCGAAAACCTTCGCGCCGAAGTGCTTGGCCAAGCGCACCGCGGCGCTACCGACTCCCCCCGCGGCGGCATGGATCAATACGCTCTCGCCTTCTCGCAGCCGGCCGACGGTGCGCAGGCAAGCGTGGGCGGTCAACCACTGCACGGGAAAGGCCGCGGCTTGGGTCGTGCTCCAATCGGTGGGCACGGAGAGCAGCGCTCGCGCGGGCCAGGATACATACTCGGCGAAAGCGCCTCCGCCGACGCCCATCACGCGGTCGCCGACGTACCAACCCTCGACTTCGTCGCCGACCTCGACGATCTCGCCCGCCGCTTCGAGGCCCGCCAGATAGGGCGGCTCGGGGCCGCCAGGATAGAGGCCGCGCGACTGCATCACGTCGGCGAAGTTGATGCCGGCGGCGCCGACGCGAATCAGGACCTCTCGCGGGCCTGGGTGCGGAACGTTGCGCTCGACGAGGGAAATCGCTTCGGGGCCGGCCTTCGAGGGGACCTCGAGAGCGCGCATCGTTTGGACTGTCATCTCTGCTCGGCGGTGGTTCGACTCTTTCGGGCCGGATTATAGCACGACTTCGAGGGCGCTGCGGTCATTCGACTTGATCGATTTGAGGTAGCCGCCGACCTGGGGCAGCAGCTGATAGATGAAGAAGCGCGCCGTGTGCACCTTCGCGTCGTAGAAGCGCACGTCTTCGTTCTTCTCGGCCAATGTGCGGCGTGCATGGTCGTCGCCCGGGTCGATCCCGTTGGCGTCGCAGATCGCCTGCAGCTTGTCGAGGGCGATCCGCGCCTGGTCGAGCATCAGCCGCGCGCACTCGACGTGGCCGAACATGCTGAGGAACGGCGTGGCGTGCTGAAGCGGATACTCGGGGTCCTTCTTGCCGCTGGCGGCGAAGCTGAAGGCCGCCTCGGCTAGCGCGTTCTTCGCGCCGTCCACCTCCTTGGCCATCGCGCTGAGGGGATGCCCTTCGACCTTGAGGGGCTCGAGAAACTGGTTGCACTCCTGCAGCCAGCGCAGGAACAGCCCGCCACCCTTGAGGCGCATCTTGCGACCCAGCAGGTCGAGGGCCTGAATCCCGTTGGTACCCTCGTAGATCGAGGCGATCTTGACGTCGCGCATGTGTTGCTCGACGCCGTACTCGCGGATGTAGCCGTAGCCCCCGTGGACCTGCATCGCCAGCTCGGTCATCTTGAAGCCGATGTCGGTGGCGAAGGCCTTGCAGATCGGCGTCAGCAAATCGACGAGGTCCTGGGCCGCGTCTCGCTCTTTTGGATCGGCCGAGTGGCGGATTACGTCGCCGCGCACCGCCGTCTGATAGAGCAGGGCGCGTATCGATTCGCCGTAGGCCTTCATCGTCATCAAGTTGCGCCGCACGTCGGGGTGCTCGATGATCGCGACGGCTTTGGCTTCGCTCGAGCGGTCGGTTACCTTGGGGCCTTGTTTGCGCTCTTTCGCATAGCTCAGCGCCAGCTGGTAGGCGGCGTTACCGAGCGCCACACCCTGCAGGCCCGTGACCAGCCGCGCCTCGTTCATCATCTGGAACATGTAGACGATGCCCTGGCGCCGCTCGCCGACGAGGTAGCCGCGGCAATCGCCGTCGTCGCCGAAGCTGATCGAGCAGGTCGGCGAGGCGATGATCCCCATCTTGTGCTCGATCCCCGCGATCGTCACGTCGTTCCAGACGTCGAATGTCCCGTTCGCCCCTGCGCGGTACTTGGGCACGATGAAGAGGCTGATCCCCTTGATCCCTTCCGGATCGCCCTCGGCGCGGGCGAGGACGAGGTGCACGATGTTGTCGGTGACGTTCTGATCGCCCGCCGAGATGAAGAGCTTGCTCCCGCTGATCTTGAACTCGTTGGTGCCCTCGATCGGCGTCGCCGTCGTCGACAAGTCACCGACCGCCGAGCCTGCCTGGGGCTCGGTCAGGCACATCGTGCCGGCCCACTCTCCGGTGTACATCTTCTCGATGTAGGTCGAGCGCTGCGATTGGTCGCCGTGCACCTCGATCAGGTGAGCCGCCGAGACCGTCAGACCGGGGACGAACATGAACGACGAGTTCGCGCCCGAGAACGCCTCGATCGCCGAGATCGCGATGCAGTAGGGCAGACCCTGGCCGCCGAACTCCGGGTTGTGGGCGACGGCGATCCATCCCCCCTCGCGGAATTTCTTGTAGGTATCGACGAACGACTGGGGCAGGCTCACCTTGCCGTCGACAAAGCTCACGCCCGCGCGGTCGCCCTCCTCGTTGCACGCTGCGAGCTGCTCGGAGGCGAACTTGAGCGCTTCGGAGAGGACCATCTTCAACAGCTCTTCGTTGAACTCTTTGTAGGGCTCGAATTCGAGCACTCGACTGGCGTTCAATTGTTCGAAGAGGACGAATTCGATGTCGCGTTTGTCGATGCGATATTCCATGGAGAGCGCCTCCGGCCGCGGGTTGAGTGAACCGTGATTCAGTTGACGGTGGATCTCTGAATCCTCAATACTTTTGCCTTTTTCGGCGCGCTTTGTCCAGAGGAATTCGCCGCTCGGCCAATGACTTCGGTCTAACCGGGCGAGATGCCTACCGATCGAGAATGACGTACCGCGTCATGGCGGGCCTCACGCCGAATTTGACGTCGCCTCGGGCGTTTCGTGGCGCCCCCCCACGGCGAAGCGAGTCGATGAGAATTCGCGCGCGCGTGAATCGTCGCTCAGGGGCAGAGCCGCTCGATCGCCCAGCTGCCATCCGCTTGGCGCCGATAGAGGAAGCGGTCGTGGAGCCTCGCCGGCTGCTCCTGCCAAAACTCGACGCGATCGGGGCGCAGGCGATAGCCCGACCAGTGGTCTGGGCGAGGCACGGAGCGACCGTCGAATTCGGCGGCGTAGCGGGCCACACGCTCCTCGAGCACGTCGCGCGTGGCGATCGGCTCGCTCTGGCGCGATGCCCAGGCGCCGATCTGGCTCTCTCGATCCCGAGAGCGGAAGTAGGCGTCGGCCTCGTCGCTCGCGACCTCGGACGCGTGGCCTTCCACCCGAACCTGGCGGCGCTGTTCGACCCAGTAAAAGACGAGTGAGGCGGCGGGGTTGGCGCTGAGCTGCGCACCCTTTGGCGAGCGCAGATGGGTATAGAAGACGAACCCCTCCTGGTCGAAGCCCTTGAGCAGCACCATTCGTGCGGCGGGCCTCCCGTCGGCGTCGACGGTCGCCAGGCAACAGGCCATGTAGAGTGGCATCGTGCCACAGCGTTCGGCGTCGCCGTACCAGTGCTCGAATTGGACCACCGGATCGGCGGCGAGTTGATCTTTTCTGAGGATCGTCATCGCAAGTCCTCCTTCGATCGACGTTCGTTGGCTATCACGAAGCACCGCACAGTTCAAGCGGAAGCGAGGCGCGCACTCGAAAGGTTTTGACCTGGCGCCCTCGGTCGACTAGTATGTCCGGATTCGAGGCGGGGTGCGCCCATTATCGAGAGGTGAGGTATGAAACGCGCTGGAAAATGGATGATTCTGATCATGATCACGCTGGGGTTGGCCGCCTGTGGCTCGAGCTCTTCGAACAAATCGACGACCGACACGACGGGCGGCAACGACACGACCGCTGGCACGGACACCAATTCCGGACTCGACACGACCACGTCGTCGGACACCACGTCGCCAAAAGACGTGCTGATCCTCGGCGATCTGACGCTGCCGGATACGAGCGTCACGGCGGACACGAGCCAGCCGCAGACCGATCTTTCCTGCTACCGAATCGTCGCCTGCCAGAACAAGTGCGGCACGAGTCAGGCCTGCGCGGGCGCCTGCCTGGACAACGGTAGCACCGACGGTAAGGCGAAATATCAGGCGTTGGGTGCCTGCCAGACCAGCCAGTGCCCCGGCCTGACGGGAACCGCAGGAGCTGAGTGCGTGGCGACCAAGTGTACGACGCAATCGGATGCCTGTCTCGAACCGGTCACGTACGGCAGTCAAACCTGTACGCAGCTGTTGAGCTGCCTCGTCGGGCCGCCGAGCTGCGCCAACAGCGACGGCACGGCCGACATCGACTGCCTGTACAACTGCCTCGAGAAGACGAAAGAGGCGAGCGTCCAGAAGTACAACGACCTCGAAGATTGCGGCCAGAAGAACTGCGCCAACGAGACGACGTCGCAGGGCTTTCAGACCTGTGTGCAGACCAACTGCAGCACCGAGCTGACCGCCTGCCAGACCGACTCCTGAGAGCTCAGCTCTCACCCTCTCCGACGCCGAAGAGTGTCGGACTCATCATCCACTCTACACTCCAGTGAAAGCGTTGCGGGTCCGCTCCGATCCCGGGCAGGGAGACGCGCTGAAGGCAGAGCAGCGTCCCCGGATGGAAGGAGAAGGCTTCGCCGTATTGGTCTCCGCAGAGCAACACCGAAGCGAGCTTGTTCAGATGCGGCAAGTGGCCGACGAGGAGCAGGTCGGCGTCGAAGCTCTGCACCTGGTTTGCCGCCGAGCTGACGTCGTCGAGGGGATCGAGGTAATCGACACGCGTCAGCGGGACGTCGAGCGCCAGCACCTCGCGAACCAGCGTCGCTGTCTGCTCGGCGCGCCGTTTACCCGAGTGGCGAATCTCGGCGACCGGGAGGCCAGCGCCCGCCTTCAGTAGCCCGGCGAGGTGCCGAATGGCCTGGATACCCTTGTCGCTCAGCGGCCGGATGTGATCCTCGTGGCTCGACTTCGCCTCGCCGTGGCGCATCAGAAATAGCTTCATCGGTTCGTTTCCTCGTCCGTCGGCGCGCTGTCGCCCACCGCGGGCGCGCACTCAAAGAAGCCGGGAATCATCGTCGCCGCGTAGCGAAAGGGGTCGACGATCTCTTGGGCGCTCATCGCCCGCGCGGCGGTGCTGACGAGAAAACGCCCGTGGTCGCCGCCCGTCAGCTCGCCGCGGATCAGCTTGCAAGCGTTGTCCATCGCGGTCATGTCCGCCGCCTGGAACTCCATCTCCGCTCGAGCGAGCAGAGATTTGGCGGGCTCGACGTGCCCCTTCAGCGACAGAATCGCCGCGCGCCGCGCGTGGGCCAATCCGAGGGAGCGCGTGGAGCGCTCGCGTTCCAAGAGGCGGATCATCTCGTTCACCACCGCGATCCGTTGGGAGCGGCCGCCGGGATTTCCCAGGGTTTCGGCCAGCGCGGCCCGGGCGTGGATGTCAGGCAGGTCGACCCGCAACGAGCGCACCAGGGAAAGGCCGGTCGAGGCGAAGACATGGAACGCCTTCTCACTGATCTCCCAGGCCCGTTTGGTGTCGCCACGATAGATCTCGACCTCGGCCTGACCAGCGAGCAGCCCGGCGTGCAGCGAGTGGGCGTTTTCCATCTCGAGCCCGGAGAGCACGTTGGCGAGTTGGGTCGCCGCCTCGTCGGGCGTGTCCTTCGCCAGACCCACGGCGGCGCCGCAGTGGCTCAACAGCAGGGCGAGCCCGAGGTTGTCTCGGCGCAGGCGTGGGCCGTTGAGGGCGTCGGGCCAGAGCGTCAGCAGATCTTTGAGCTCTCCCAGCGTCTGCAGCGAGCGAAGCATCACGGCGACGGCGACGTCTTTCTCCCAATCTGCGCCGGCGCAGCGTTCGCGGAAGATCTGATCGGCGAACTGGGCGTGGCGCACCGCCTGTTTCCACCGCTCGCCCTCGAATGCGCAGAGCGCGCCCGAGAGCTTGAGCCAGCCGAGGGCTAGGGGGTTGTTGATCTCCTCGGCGAGCATCTCGGTCAGCTGCATCAACTTGAAGGCTCGCTTGGCGTGGCGCTGGTGTCGCATCTCGGAGTAGACCGCCTCCATCCCCAGGGCTCGCAGCACGCGGAAGGGCTCGCCCGCCTTCAACGCGCGGTGGAGATGGCGGACCTGATAGACGTGTCCGAGGAGGGGATTGAGGTAGCCGAGAAAGGTCGCCAGGGACCACTCGAGATCGATCCGCGTCCGCTCGTACTCGGGGACCTGCGCTTCGTCGACCAACGAGAAGCGCGTGCGGTGGAGCGGCCGCCGCAACCACTGCCAGGCGCGCCACCAGCGGAGCGTGCCGTGGGAGAACGAGATCGGCAGCTCGAGGATCTCGGCGATCTCGCGGACCAGCGTCAAGCCCATCGAGACCTTGCCACAGCGCAGAAAGTGTTCAGCTCCCTTGCGCTTGAGCTCGAGCGCTTGCGGTCCGTCGGTCAGCGCGCTGGCGGCAACGAACGCCTCGGCCGCCGCTTCGGTGCGGCCGCTATTGGCGTTCGCATTGGCCAGATCGAGCCAGAGTCGCCACTTCTCGGGATCGACGTCGGGGGTGTGAGCGAGCGCCACCTGGTAGAGGCGCGCCGCCCGCTCGAAGGCCATCCCTTCCTTGGCGTTGTCCGCAGCCTTGAGGGCGAACTGTACGGTACGCTCCGCGTGCCCCGCCGCGCTGTAGTGCTGCATCAGCAGCTCGGGAGATTCATCGGTCTCGGCCAGCGCGTCGGCGAGCCGCAAATGATAGGCACGGCGGTTCTCGTCGGTGATCAGGCTCACCGCCGTCTCGCGAATCCGGTTGTTGTAGGTCTCGAGCTCGACGAGGTCGTGGCTCTTGTGGGTCCGCAACAACAATCGGCTGCGCAGCTCGGCCATCGACATGTATTCGTCGCGCAGCTGAGAGGCGCGTTTGGCGAGCTCGAGGGTGATCGGCTGGCCGTAGAGGGCGACGACCTCGAGCAGCGTGCGCGCGTCGGGCGGCAAGAACTCGATCCGCGCGGCGATCACCGAGCTCAGCGAGAGCGCCCCGGTGTGGGGGTCGAGCAGCTCTTGCACCTCGCCCCGCATCCGCGTGAACTCCACGAACTCTTTGATGAACAACGGGTTTCCCCCCGCCTCTCGCACGATCGCCTCGGCCTTTGGCTCTGCCGCGGGGTCGTCAGCGCCGAGCAGCGCCATCGCCATCGACTTCGCTTCGTTCGGCAACAGGTCGCCGACCGTCAGCTCCTGGACGTCGACAGAGGGATCGGCGTCGATCCGCAGCGGCAACAAATTCTGCAGCAGCGTGCTCGAATCGAGGTCTTCGCTGCGATAGCAGGCGACGAGCAGGATCGACGGCGGGCGAGGAGGCCGCAGAATCTCGGCGAGTAGATCGAGGCTGTCCAGGTCGCCCCACTGGAGGTTGTCGATCACCAACACCAGGGGATTGCGCTCGGAGAGGCGGCTGATCAGATGCCGCAGGGCGAAGAACGCCAGTCTCCGCGACTCCTGTGGGTCGCTCACCGATTCTTCCTGGCCCTGAAGTTGGACGATCGCCGGGACCTGTAGCAAGACGGGGAAGAGCTGCGCCAACGAGAGGATGCTCGGCCCGAAGAGCGGCCGCGCCTCTTCGTCGGAGAGGCGCCGCAGATAGCGGCTCATCACGTCGATTAATCCGTCGAGGGCCTTGAAGGGCACCGATTCTCGATCGAAGCAGCGGCCCGAGAAGACGAGAACGTCGCGCTCCTGCGACTCGAGCTCCTCGACGAAGCGTTGAATCACGGCGCTCTTGCCGATCCCGCTCTGCCCGTGGACGTAGAGCGTCACCGGGCGATTGCGGGTCTTCATCCGCATGTAGGCGTTGCGCAGGAAGTTGAGGTGGAAGCGGCGGCCGACCAGCTCGGTCTCGCCCTTTGTCTTGCGCTCGGTCTCGAGCGCCATCGTCGGCATTCCGAGACGTCGCAGGACCTCGGCGCCATTCGGTCGCTCGGCGGGGTCCCGTGCCAGGAGCTCCAGGCAGAGCTGGTCCAGATCCGGTGGGACGCCGGTCACGAGCTCGGAGGGGCGAGGTGGGTCCTGCTTCTGCTTGTTGATCAGCGCCTCGACGCCCTTGCCCTGAAACGGCAGCTCCCCCGTGAGCGCCTGAAACATGATCGTGCCGACGCTGTACCAATCCGAGGCCTCGGTCACCGGCGAGCCCGAGCCCTGTTCGGGGGACATGTACTCGGGCGTACCGACGAGGTTCTGGTTGCGGCTCAGCTCGTCGGACTTGAGCTCGGCGACGAGGCCGAAATCCAGCAGCACCACGCGCCCGTCCCGTGTCACCAGGACGTTCGAGGGTTTGATGTCACGATGCAGCTTGCCCGCCTGATGCAACGTCGAGATTCCCTCGGTCAGCTGGCGCAGTACGCTGCGCAGCTTGTCGATGTCGATGCGACACGGCGGGAGGTGAGCCCGCTCGAAGGGAACGTCGAGGTCACGCACGAGCGGTGGATTGTTCGCACTGGCCAAAAGGCTAGTCCGGTCGACCGAGGCCTGTACGGTCGAGGGCAGCGGCTTGCGGCGATACTGCATGTACTTGAGGAAGCTGACCCCCTCGACGAGCTCCATCGTAAAGAACCAATGATCGCCGTCGTTCATCAGCTCGAACAACGTCACCAGGTTCGGGTGGCTCATGTCGGCGAGGGAGCGGAACTCTTGTTTGAAGCGGTAGAGCGTGCCCGCGTAGGCCTTCTTCAGCGTCTTGAGCGCGACCCGCGTGCGTCGCTCACGGTCGTAGGCGCGATACACGACGCCGAACGAACCGACGCCGAGGCATCGCTCGAGCTCGAAGCGCTCGGTTCCTTGAAACTCGTCGACAGCTGGGCTGCGTTGCATTCGGCTTGTTCGTGTGTCCCTGTTTGCCTTCGATTATCGGCGGTTCCGCGCGCTCGATCAAATCAATTCTCGATCCGATTCGACGCCAAACGAATCTGGCCGCGCCGATGCGGCTGCTCGAAGTCGATCTCCGGGCCGAGGGGGACGATTCGCCGCGGGTTCAACGATTCGTGGCTGCGATAGTAGTGCCCCTTGCAGTGCTCGAGATTGCAGGTCTCACGCACCCCGTCGAGCTGATAGATCGCCCGTGCGTAGTCCCAGAGGTTCGGGAGATCGACCAGCCGCTTGATGTTGCACTTGAAATGCGTGACGTAGACCGCATCGAATCGGAACAACGTGGTGAAGAGGCAGATATCGGCCTCTGTGAGCACGTCGCCGAGGAGAAAGCGCTGACCCGATAGCCGCTTCTCGTACGCCTCGAGGGTCGCGAAGAGCTCGCGCACCGCCTCTTCGTGAGCCTCCTGCGTGCCGGCGAAGCCCGCGCGGTAGACGGCGTTGTTCACCGTCTCGAACATCGCGTCGATCTCGGCGTCGATCGCCGTCTCCAGCTCGGGCGGACAGAGCGTGAGCGGGCGGCCGAAGGCGGCGAAGGCGCGGTCGAAGAGACGAATGATCTCTCGGGACTCGTTGTTCACGATCGTGCGATGCGTGCGGTCCCAGAGCACGGGCACCGTGACGCGGCCGGTGAAGTGGGGATCGCTGGCGAGGTAGATCTCGCGCAGCGTCGCCGCTCGATTGACGTGGTCGGGGATGCAGCCGGGCCCATCGGAAAAAAACCAGCCGTCGTCGCCCATGTAGGGGTCGACGATCGAGAGGCTGAAGACCTCTTCGAGTCCCCGCAGGGCGCGCACGATCAGCACGCGGTGCGCCCAGGGGCAGGCGAGCGAGACGTAGAGGTGGTAGCGCCCGGACTCTGCCGCGAAGCGGGCACCCACGTCTGGCTCGACGCGCTCGCGAAACGTCGTCGGCGCGCGTCGAAAGCGGCCCGTCGGGTCTACCGGAAACGGCGCGTCCGTCCATATCCCATCGATCAATTTCCCCATCCGCATTCTCCTGCGCGTTGGCTTCATCCTCGGCGTTCCCGCACCATTCGTCAAGGGGCGAGGCCCTCGTCGCGACGATGGGGCCGCGCGCGAGGCGGCGCTGCGCGAACGGCGAGATTGGGCCAACGCGCGTTCGGCACGCGTCAGGTCGTCCGCGGCGGCGTGTCGACGGCTCAGTTCGCGATGTATTGCTGGTAGGCGGAGGGCTTCGCGTCGGGGTTCGTGCTGTCGAAGGTCATCAGGATCAGGACGTCTCCGGGTTGACCGGGGATCGTCCCATTGATCAGGCCGTCGACCAGGCTGAAGACCATCTGGATGCCACGCGTCAGGTTGACGACGACCAAGCTGTCGTAGGGATCGATCGCCGCTTTGTCCGTCGAGATCGCGATCTGCCCGTCCTTGGAGTCCATCACCGTGATCTTGCCCGGTGAGACCTCGGGCTGCACGATCAGCGTCTTCACCGTCTGGTTCCCGTCGCCGCTGTTGAAGCTGAAGGGCTCGGTCTGGCTCTGTTGGACGATCTCGCCGAGCTCGTCTCGTACCGTCATCTTGAAGGTGAGCACGAGGTCGTTGTCCGTCGTCGCGTCCGCCAACAGAGAGAAATCGCCGTTGAGGGCGTCATCCAGTCGCACCGGGCGGGCGAAGATCAGGCCCCCTTGCGACTCGTTCCGCACTTCGGCGATCACGCCGACCGTCCAGCCCGGATGCGGCGCTGGCGTCGGATTGACGCGGATGATTCCCGTACGACCGACCACCGCCAGGCGCTTGTAGATGTCGCCCGTCAGCGTCGAGATGAGCAGCTTTTCTTTTGTGAAGTCGAGGATGTACGTCGGCTTGAAGCTCGCGTCGGTCGTCGCGTCGGGGAGCGGTGTCTCGAGATCGTCGAGATCCGGTACGGTGTCGTTTTCCGCCGAGATGTCGCCGGGCTCGCCGTCGCTCGTGGCGTCGTCCGGGGCGCCGACATCGAGTGACACGTCGCTCTCTTCGTCGGCCCCGAGCGTCGCGTCGCCCTCGGTCGTCGAATCGTCGGCGGGCGAGAGATCGTTCGTCGTCGACGTGTCCTCGGACTGGTCGGTTGCGCTCGTGTCGGTCAGCGTGACCATGTCATCGCCAGCGGTGTCGCCGGCCGAGGTCGGCGTCGTATTGTCGCTGTTGCAGGCCGCCGCCGCCAGAGCGAAACCGAGCAACAAGATCAGGCCCCAGCGGGGCAATCGCTTGGTATTCATACACCCCTCCGCGGGATGTAGTAGCAACAATCGTTCCAGAAACGCAAGCCCGATCAGCGAAGGGCAATCGCCAAGCGGGTCCAGTGGTTGCAGCGAGGGTTCGGCGGATCGTGGCCGTCGACGACTGGGGAGTGGGGCATTTTTACCCAAACACATGTCATGCTTGTCACAGCGGTTGACATCATTCGTAGCGCAGCGCGTCGATCGGGTTCAGTGTCGCCGCGCGCCGCGCCGGGTAGAGGCCGAAGAAGAGGCCGACGAAGACCGCGAAGGCGAAGGAGATCATCACGGCGCTCGGCGCGATGATCGCCTGCCACTTCGCGAAGTGGGCGATCACCTCCGAGGCGGTCACCCCGAAGGCGACCCCCAGGGCGCCTCCGAAGAGACAGAGCATCACGCTCTCGACGAGGAATTGGAACATGATGTCCATGTTCTTGGCGCCGAGGGCCTTGCGCACGCCGATCTCCCGCGTGCGCTCGGTGACCGAGACGAGCATGATGTTCATGATCCCGATCCCCCCGACGACGAGCGAAACCCCCGCGATCGAGGCGAGCAGCAACGTCAGTGTGCCCGTGATCTCGCCGAGCGTATCGAGGATCTCTTTCTGGTTGCGGATGTTGAAGTCCGCGTCCTGCCCCGCCTGTATCCGGTGGCGGCGGCGCAGCAGTTGCTCGATCTCGGCCTGGACGTTCCCCATCTCGTCTTCGTTCTCGACGCGGATGTTGATCGCCCGTAGATACTTCACCCCCTGGACGCGTTTCTGCGCTACCGAGAGGGGGATCAGCACCTGGTCGTCTGGATCCATCCAACCCTGATTGCCCTTCGCCTCGAGGGTGCCGATGATCTGGAACAGCATCCCCTTGATCTTGATCTCCTCGCCGATCGGCACCCTGCCCATGAACAGATCCCGCGCGACGGTCGCTCCGATCACCACCACCTTGCGATAGTTGTGGTTGTCTTCATCGGTGATGAAGCGCCCGTCCTTGACCGCGAAGTTGTTGACCGAGAGATACTCTGGGTGCACGCCGAGGACGACGGTATTGGTGTTCTGGTTGAAGTATTTGAGCTGCTGCGACGAGGCGAGCTCCGGCGAGACGAGCTCGACGCCGACGATCTGGCGCCGGATCGCCTCGCAATCCTCGAGCACGAGCGTCTCGACGGTGCCGCCGCGGACGTGGCGAAAGCGGTGCTGACCCGGTCGGACGACGAGGAGATTGGTTCCCATCGCCTTGATCCGCCCAGAGACACTCTGTTTGGCGCCATCGGCGATCGAGATCATCGCGATCACCGCGCCGACGCCAATGATGATGCCGAGCATCGTCAGGAGCGAGCGCATCTTGTTGGATTTCAGGTTGCCCATCGACATCAGGAACAGGCGAAACGTTTTCACGAGGCCTCCCCGTACACCTTCGGCTGCGGCTTTTCGGGCATCACCGGGGTGTTCGCCACGTCGCTCTCGATCACGCCGTCTCGGATCGTGATGATCCGCTCGGTCTGCTCGGCGATGTCCGGTTCGTGTGTCACCATCATCAGGGTCGAGCCCGTCTTGTGGAGCGCCCGGAAGAGATCCATGATCTCGTAGCCCGTCGCGGTGTCGAGGTTCCCCGTCGGCTCGTCGGCGAGGATGATCGTCGGGTTCATCACCAGCGCTCGCGCGATCGCCACGCGCTGCTTCTGCCCGCCGGAGAGCTGCGTCGGTAGGTGCTTCATTCGATCGGAGAGGCCGACCCGATCGAGGGCCTCTTCGGCGCGCTTTTTGGTCCGCAGCAACCCCGAGTAGACCAGCGGTAGCTCGACGTTCTCGAGCGCCGTGCTGCGGGGCAGCAGGTTGAAGCTCTGGAACACGAAGCCGATCTTCAGGTTGCGGATCTCGGCCAGGGCGTTGGTGCCGATCTTTGCGATGTTCTTGCCGTCGAGCCAATATTCGCCCGAGGTCGGGCGGTCGAGGCAGCCGATGACGTTCATCAACGTCGACTTGCCGCTCCCCGATGGGCCGATCACGGCGACCATCTCGCCGTCCTCGACCGTCAGATCGACGTCGCGCAACACGCGAAGCTTCTCGGCCCCGAGGTCGTACGTCTTGTTGATTTTGGTCAGCCGAATCATCCGCGCCCCCGCTACTTCTTACGGCCCATGCCCATGAAGCGCCCGCCGGGTCGGCTCCGTCGCTGGATGCGGCTCAGCACGATCGTCTCGTCCTCTTTGACGCCTCCTTCGATCACCGTCAACGTGCCGTTCGTCGTTCCGGGCTTGATCGGACGGAACGTCGGCTTGCCATCGACCATCACGAAGACGCCCGTGCGTTTGCCGAACTTGCGCACGGCGACCGAGGGCACGACGAGCTTGTTCTTCTGTTCTTCGATCAGGATCCGCACGTTCGCCGTCATCCGCACCAGCATCGCCTTCGCCGCCGCGTCGTCGAGCTCGATGATCACCTCGAAGGTGGTGACGTTGTTCACCGTCTTGCCCTCGGGGTTGACGCGGATCACCTTGGCGCCGAAGCTGCGGTTGGGGAGCGCGTCGACGGTCACCGAACAGGTGTGGTTCGGTCGGATGCGGGCCACGTCGGCTTCGTCGACGTCGACACGGACGTAGAGCGTGTTCAGGTCCGCCATCCGGGCGACGAGGGTGCCCCCCGAGATCGAGCCGAGGCCCGAGAAGATGATCTGTCCGAGCTTCACGGTGCGCGTCAGGATCACGCCCTTGAAGGGAGCGAGCACTTTCGTGTCGTCCAGGCGATCCTTCGCCTCTTTGACCTGCTCGAAGGCTTTGAGGAGTTGCGCTTTGACGACGGCGAGCTCCGCCTTGCGTACCGCGACCTCGTGCTTGAGGTCGTCGACCTTCTCCTTGGCGGTCAAGCGCTTGCGGAGCAGTTTCAGCTCGGTATTGTACTTCGATAGCTGGTGCTCGTAGACGCGCTGCGCTTTGAGAACATTGGCTCGGGCGATCGCGAGGTCGGCGCGAGCCTGATTGAGGCGGCGCTGCTCGACGATCGGGTCCAACTGAACCAGCAGTTGGCCCTTGGTGACGACCTGACCCTCTTCGAAGTTGATCTTGGTGACCTCACCCGTCGCTTTGGGCCGGATCTCGACGATGTCGAGGGGCTCGACAGCCCCCGTCGCCGAGACGATCAGCTTGAAATCACTGCGCCCGACCTTTGCGGTTCGCATTCGCGGGCGTTTCTGCGTCGGCGCCGAGCGCTTCTTGTAGGTGTAGTAGCCGCCGTAGCCGAGGGCTCCCAAGATCAGAACCCAGGCCACGGTTTTGGCGATCGTCTTTGCCACGTGAACCTCCTCGGTTGGTCGAGTGGCGAACCTCCGCGGTGCTGAGGACGGCGCTTCGAAACGTGGGGCACGAAGTGCTATTTCGGTGCAGACGGCCCCTTCGGTTCCGGCGGAGTCGGCGCTGGCGGTAGTCCGGGACGTCGCCGCTCCTCGAGGGGACCTCTGCGCTCGAATCGTCGCGGAAGCGGAGCGAACGGGCGCGGGCCGAGGTCGCGTCGGCGCATGCGCGGTCGCCGCCGCCGACGATGAAACTCCTGGAGCATCCGATCGAACTCGCTCCGTTGCGTATCGGTCAGCACCTTACGGATCTCATCGCGCATTTTCGCACGAATCGCATCGACCTCGGGGCGAATTTTTGCGTGGAGCGCCCGCATCTGTGGCTTGTAGATGCGCAGGATGCTCTTGACTTTAGCGACCTGCGCCTCGTCGAGGCTGAGGCGATCGACCATGTGTCGCAGCATCCGCCCGCGATGGGGGCGCTTGGTCTGGGGACCGGGCTCACGCGGATCGGGTTGGTCGGGAGGGGTCGGCTTACCCGTGGTGCGCTTCGGCCAGAAGTAGCCGCCGGCAAAACCGGCGCCGAAGACGACGACGATCAACACCACGGCGATCGAGATGGAACGGGCTTGGGTCATAGCTCATCATCCTGCACGGAAAGCACGGTTTCCAGCATTCCCTCGTCGGTGACGTCCGAATCGCCGAGCAGGAACTGCTCGGTCGTCGTATAACTGATCGCGGGCTTCGTCACCGGGTTCTTGCGCTCGATCGGTCGCTGGAAGAAGCTCAAGACGACCACCACCAGCGCGACCATCACCGCCGCCGGGGCCATCACGCGCAGCACCTTCCAGAGCGGCTCGAAAAAGTCGAAGATGCTCGCGTTCGCGCGCTCCGAGACCCGCCGCATCACGCGATCGGTGAGACCGATCGGCGGCGTCGCGTCCGGCATCTTGCGCAAAATCGCTTGCAGTCGTTCGTAGCGTTGGGTGTCTTTGTTCGTTTGATCGTTGGTTGTCATGATGTCACCCGAGGTCTCCCAAGTAGACCTTGACCTTCTTCATCAGCGCCGCCCGCGCCCGAAAGAGGCGCGATTCGACCGTTCCCTTGGCGATTCCGAGCTCGTCGGCGATCTCGTCGTAGCTCAGGCCATCGATCTCACGTAGGGTGAGGATCGCGCGATATTTCGGCTTGAGCGTGTCGAGGAGCCGTTGCACGGCCTGTTGCAGCCGCCGATCGCCGAGCTCGTCCTCTGGACCGGGGTTCGGCGACTCGATCCGCTCGACCAGCGGCGCGAGCTCTTCGCGCTCGGGCTCGATTCGCTTTCGGTTGCGCGCCTCGCGGCGCACGTGGTCGATCGCGACATGATAGGCGATGCGGCAAAGCCAGGTCGCGATCGACGAGCGAAAATCGAAGCGTTTCATGTCACGCCATGCGCGCACGTACGTCTCCTGTACGATCTCCTCGGCGTCTTGCGCCGAGCCCGCCGTTCGCAGCGCCATACGGTAGACCCGTGATTGCGTTGCGTCGACGATTTGACGAAAAGCACCAGCATCTCCCGTATCCACGAATTTTCGAACCGTCTGCTCCATCTCGTGCCGGTGCTGTTCCTCGGTTCTCGTCACAGAGTCGTTACCTCGTGGCGCTTTCTTCCACTTTTTTGGTGAGCGTACACCATCGGCGGCCGCTTGGCTATCGCTCGACTTGACATTGCAGACGCTCTCCGCTAATTGACAGACGCGTGAACCGCGACCAACCAGCGTCTGCGATTGTCGCCGAGCCGAGCGGCGGCCCCTTGGAGATCCTCTCGGGCGAGCGTTCGTCTCTCGCGCTGGTCTGCGGCCTCGCCCTCGCCCTCGCGCTGCTCTTCCTCAATCCCTTCATCGGCCACTGGGACAGCTACGACTACATGAAGTACATCCTCACCGGACAACGGACCTCGTTGATGCTCGGGCGGCCGTATTTCATCCTCTATAACTACGGCCTGGTGTCAATCGGCTCGTTCGTCGGGCTGAAGGCGGCCCACGCCTACCTCTTGGTGAAGTTTGCCGTCGTCTTGCTCTCGGCGGTCGCCAGCGGCGCGATCTACCTCGTCTTTCGCGAGCTGGTCTCGCGCCGCCCGGCCTTGATCGGCGCGATCCTGAGCACCGCGTCGCCGGTTTACGCCGTCTACTCGGGGATGGTGATGACCGAGATTCCGATGCTCGCCGTCACCTACCTCGGGCTCTGGCTCTATCTGATCGGGCTGCGCCGCGCCGGCTGGTCCGCGCTGCTCGTCGGTAGCGCCTGTATCGGCTTTGCGATCGGCGTGCGTGAGCAAGCGGTCTTCGCGACGCCGTTTTTGCTCTTGTTTCCGCTGATTCGCCGCAACGCGAGCTGGCGCGCGATCATTCTCTCCTGGATCGTCGGCGCGGCCATCTGTTGCGCCGGGCCGCTCTACCTGCTGGTCACCGATCCCGGCTACTGGCCGACGATCAAGAAGTGGCTCTGGTTCATGGGCGCCGAGAAGAAGCGCCACCCGATCGATTGGACGAACATCGTGATCTGGGCCAAATGGGTCGTCGCCAACCAGCCCCTCGGCGCGTTCCTCTTCGGGTTCGGCCTCGTCCACCTGATTCGCGAGCGGCGCCAGCTCCCGCTGGCTCTCGGTTTCGTCGCGCTACAGCTCGGCCTGATCGCGAGCCTCGCGGGCTATCAGGATCTGCTCTACAGCCCGCGTTATTTGATGATCGCGATTCCGGGCGTCGCCCTCGCCGCAGCGCTTCCGATCGATCGCTGGCTCGAGCGCTCGGCGCGACCGAAGTTGGTGCTCGGCGTGTTGGGCGGCATGTTGGCGGCGGTGTTGATCACCAGCTTCGTCGTCACCTTGCCCTATCGTCCCGTCTTCTCCAAGGCTCGGACCTACCACGAGCGGATCGGCACGCTAGGTCCGCGCTCGGTCTTCATCGTCGGGCAGTACTGCCCCTACATCGGCTATTTGAAGGCGGTCGGCTATCCCCAGAGCTGGGACGTCGTCTGCGCGGGCTGGACCTGGCCACGGGAGAAGCTCGCCGGTGTGATCGATGGCCACCTGGCCAGCGGCCAGTCGGTCTACATCGATCTCGACCCGCATCTGTGGTACGGACCGCGGCTACAGCAGGATCTCGGCTACTTTACGCGTATCGCGCCGCGCTATCATCTGGAGCCCCTCGGCGGCACGCTCTATCGCATTCGCACGAAAGCGCACCGCCGCGCGGATCGGACTCCGTAGGACTAGCTCCCGCGCTACTTCTTGCGCTGCATCTCGAGCTTTTTCTTCACCTTGCGACACCTCGGCAGGAGCGGCAAGAAGAGCGACGAGCGGCAATCCTCGAGCGCAGGCAGGCTTTCGGGGCGTGGATGCTTGAGCAGCGTGGCGAGCGCCAACAGTCGCACGCTGTGGGAAGCGTCGGCTTTGACGAGTTGCCTCAACCGCGGGATGAAGCGCGGGTCGAAGGTGCGATAGAGCGATGCCACGGCGGCGCAGCGCCGAACCGCCGCACGATCGCCGAGGTAGCTCGTGAGCCGATCGGGCTTCGGTTTCGCGGCGCGCAGCAGGGTCGATGGTTCGAAGAAGAGGGCGCGGAGCGGTTCTTTTGGCAGCGTTCGCAGCGCCCTCCGACTACGCTCGAGGTCGCGAATCAACAGCGCGCGAAAGCGCACGCGTCCGAGCGCCTTTCCGTTGAAGGTCCAGAGCGCGACCTCGGTCATCCAGTTCGCCTTTTTCGTCGAGGCCGGCACGTGGTCGGCGACCGCTTCGAGGAAGGCGAAGTAGCGCTTGACGTAGCGCGACAGCGAATCCGAGCGTTCGGCGAGGCGTTGCATCGCCCAGAGCGTCAGCGTGCTCGCCGTCTGCTCGGCGAGGAAGTCTCCGCAGCTCTGCCGTATCTGCCCAAGATTGAGGGCGTGCAGCATCAAGCCGCGGATCAGCCAGAAGAGGTAGTGCGTTCGATAGAGCGGACCGAGGTCGTTCTCGGCGACGGGGACCACGGCCCCCAGCTTGAGGCCGGTCACGGCGCCGACGAAGCGTTGAAGGCGCTCGCGAAGCTCCTTCGGCGAACCTGCGACAGGCCAGACCGACAGTCGCAGTGCTTTTGCGTCGTAGGCGGGCCAGATCACGGTCTTGTCGATGTGCGCGGCGGGGCGCAACTTGATCGTCAGCCCGAGGCTCGCGAGGAATGCGAAGGTGTGCCCGCCGACTACGGCGACAGACGCGGGCTTCTCGATCGTGTGGAGCAGTCTGAGAGCCGGCGGCTCGGCCGGTCCTGCCGAGGCTGGCGCCGGGCTGAAGAAGACGCCGACGGCAAGGATGGACAAGCCAATCCGCTTCACGAGGGGAGGGGGCAACAGAGATTTCGCTCGTTTCACGACGCACTCCAACGGTAGTTGGCGATGATCCTACTACACGAAGGGGATATATGAAAATGCCTTGACACCCCACCGCAGGTGTCGTACTACTAACGACGCTTGATGCGGGGTGGAGCAGCCAGGTAGCTC
>JAGQJP010000869.1 GCA_020430585.1 Myxococcales bacterium
TCGCCAGCGGATCCGCCCGCACCACGGCCCCTCCGATCTGGGCCCTCGACCTCAACCGGCCGGAGCAAGTTGCCGATTTCATCCAGTTCGTGGTAATGAACCGGGATGAGCCGCGACGCTGAAAACCCGAGCCCGTCAGCCGCCGACGCCCCGAAGAGCGATGCACGCGAGCAGCCGACGAGCCGCTCCCGACGCCGCTTTCTCAAGCTCGGTATCGCTGCTGGAGCCGTCGGCGGTGTCGGTCTTTACCGCTTTGGTTGCTACGACACGGCTCCCTACGACGGGCTCAAGGCGCTCTCGCCACGGGCGGCGGTGATCCTCGAGGCGGTGGTCGAGGCGATGTTGCCTCCCGCTGCGGATCGTTCCCTCGATACGCGCAGACATTGCGTCTACGCGACCGATACCTACCTCTTCGGCCTCGACGACTCGATGGTGAGTCAGTTTCACCTTCTGCTCTACGCCGTCGAGCACGCAACCCTCGCGAGCTGGCCCCATTTCCGCCGCCTGACGCGTCTCTCGGTCGCCGACCGCGCGCGTTATCTACGGCGCTGGCAAACCGCTCCGATCGGCAAGATGCGGCTCGGCCTCGACAGCCTCAAGACGATCGTTTTCATGGCGTATTACAGCACGAAGAAGAGCTTTGCACCGATCGGCTACCACGGCCCGATTACGCCCCCCGGCTTCGGAGGCCTTCCCGAGAGCCAGGCGCGCTACGACCCGCTGCTCGCCTCGAGCGACGCGCGCCCCGACTTCGCCGCCCGCCCGAAGGGGAGGCAGCCATGATCGAACGAGCGCCCGAGGCGTTCCGCGAAGAGGCCGCGAGCCGATGATCTACAACCACGAGCATCTGGCGGGGAAAACGACGATCGACGCCGAGATCTGCGTCATCGGCTCTGGCGCGGGTGGCGGTCCAGTGGCCTACACCGCAGCGAAAGCGGGACGCCGCGTCGTGGTGATCGAAGCGGGCAGCTTTCTTCGCCCCCGCGAGATGACGCAGCTCGAAAACGAGATGTTCCCCCAGCTCTACCACGACAAGGGGGGGCGCACGACGACGGACCAGGCGGTCCACGTGCACCAAGGGAAGGGGGTCGGCGGCTCGACGCTACACAACCTCAACCTCTGCGAGCGAGTCCCCGACGGCGTCCTCGCGCACTGGGCGGAGCTCGGGGGCGGACCGACGCTTCAAAAAAGCGCCCTCGACGCGCTCTACCACGAGGCCGAGACGCTGCTCTCGGTCACGCAGATGGGCGAGATCGACCTCAACCCGAACAACCGCATGTTTCGAGATGGTGTGGTCAAGCTCGGATACCGCGGCAGCTTCCTGCGGCACAACCGGAAAGGCTGCGCCGCCAGCGGCTTCTGCGAGCTCGGTTGCCCCTTCGACGCCAAGCAGAACTCGCTGAAGGTCTTCATCGCTCCCGCGGTTCGCGAGGGGCTGATGGTGCTCTGCGACACCTGGGCGCTTCGCGCGACGCGCAGCGGGCGACGCCTGACCACGCTCGAGGCGATCGTGCGCCACCCCGTCTCGGGCGCCCCGATCGGCGAGGTGCGGGTCAA
>JAGQJP010000870.1 GCA_020430585.1 Myxococcales bacterium
CTTGCCGTAGCGCTCGTGGATGCGCGCGCCGACCTCCGCCGAGAGCGCCTCCGCCGGCAACCACCTCCGCTCGCACTCGCGCAGCGCGATGACGATACGGGTAGACGGAGGCTCAGCTGCCGGGCGGCTCGGGTTCGTCCGCACTCGGGACGTGCAGGTCGAGCTCCAGGGAGGCGCGGCACAACTCGATGATCTGTTCCGCGTCTCGTAGATCTTCGGCAGCTGCCTCGATCGTCAGTGTCGAGCGGATCTCGTAGTCGCCTCGTTGGCGATCTTCGAAGAGCCGCTGAAGTTGACGAAACGTGCCTGGGGGAAATTCGCCAGTATGAACGAACTCGCGGTTGAAGGCTCCGAGCGTTTGCCCATGGGTCGAGAACACGAGCCCAGCGTGGGCCAACACTGCCGAGATCGCGTGATAGGCGGCGTAGTAGGCACGGGAAGCACAATCGGCCGCATCGTTGTCATCGAATGCGCGCTGCGCGGCCCGCAGCTTCTGCGCAGCCGTTTCGAGCATGTCGACGATGACGTCGCGGTCCGCGGGTTCGCGCTTCACAAGGCCACGCCGTCCTGCTCGATCGCCCAGCCGAGCGGGCTGCGGCGTGCGTACTGCCACTCGTCGCGACTGTAGGTGAGCGGCGCGAAGAGCGTCTCATATCAGAACGACCGACAGGAGACGATCGGCGGTGTTCGCGATCTCAGCCCGATCGAGAGACTCGTCAATCTCCGGACGCTTGTGATTCAGGATTCGAAGGTCGAGGACGACTCGTTTATCGCCAAGCTTCCGCACCTCGAAGAGCTCACCGTTTCATGGTCCTACGTACGTTGCGTTGGACCATACGTCGCCCACCCCAATCTTCGACGCCTTCGCATCGTGTATCCAGGCCTGCTGTCGAAGACAACGCGCAGTCGACTGAACCAAGCCTTCGACGAAGACCCAGGTACCGGCGAACGAGTACGTCGCATCGACCCGCTTCGCAAAATGCCGGTGATCGGCGATGGACAGTGCCCATAGCTTTGCCCACTTAGAACGGTCGGGGCAACGGCGGACTCAATGAAACGCCGAGTGGTTTCAAAACCACTCCCACACCGCAACATCCTGCAATCATTCGCGTCGCCAAAGAATCGCCGCCCCGAGCGAAAAAAGATCACCCGATCGCGCAACGTTCGGAGCGAACCGCGGATAACAACAGTAGAGCCGTCGAACAAGAGGGCGAGCGGCGGGCACCCAGCGCCGATCACCCAGCGCCGATCGCCCGAGCCGACGCGACAACTTTGGTCAAACGTGAGAAGAAGGAGAGACGATGAGCGACCGCAACCACGACAAACAGCGCGACGCGACGAGCGACGAGCGCGTCCAGCAGCAGCGGCAGCCCGCCCCCGAGCCGAGCCTCGCCGAGCAGGTCGTCGCGCAGTTTCGGTCATTTTGGTGGCTCGGAGGTGTACCGATGACGGAAGTAGTTGGTCGCAGACAAACCGACGAGACGCCGAGCGGTCCGCTGCTCGGTGCCGATACGAATGCCGGGATTCATCGAGGTTGACGGGGTGTATCATTTTTGGTACATTGAGGGGCAGTAGATGGCCGACGGCGACAAGGTGCTCGTGGTCGTGTTCTTTCGCACGGAGAACGGTCGAGAGCCTGTTAGAGAGTGGTTGGTAGGGTTTGGGCGCGACGACATGCGCGCGATCGGCACGGACCTCAAGACCGTCGAGTTTGGCTGGCCCGTCGGAATGCCAACCTGCCGCGCGCTCGGCGACGGCCTGTGGGAGACCCGAACGAACCTCAGCGACAAGCGAATCGCCCGGGTTTTCTTTTGCATTCGCGACGGAGAGATGGTGCTGCTGCACGGTTTCGTGAAGAAGACGCAGAAGACGCCAGCAGCGGATCTCGAAATGGCGCGCAAGAGAATGCGCCAACTGGAGGGCGGGAATGGGAGAAAATAGGCACACTGGCAGCTCGCTCGACGGGTTCCTCGAGGAGCAAGGCTTGCTTGCCGAGGCGAGCATCGAAGCGGTGAAGCGCGTATTGGCATGGAGCGTCGCCCGCGCGATGGCGGAACAAGGGCTCAGCCAATCCGAAATGGCCCGCAGAATGGGAACGAGTCGCGCGGCGCTCGCACGCTTGCTCGACCCGGACAACGGCTCGCTCACGCTCAACACAGCGATCAAAGCCGCGCAAGCACTGGGCAAACGCTGGCGCATCCAGCTCGTCGGTTGACCCCGTTCGATCGCTTTGTCGCGAGTCTGAGCATCGGCTATACTACTGTCCGCGTTCGTTCCAGATTTTGGGGGTAGACGTCGGCCAATCGATGGCGTCAAGAGGGGACATGGCGAATCACAACACCGCTGGCAGTCGCACTGATGCTCGTAGCGATCGGATGCACCAATCCGGCCGAGAGTCGACTCCCGCAACGGCTCAACGTCTCGCTGGCGGCCGTCTCGCCGAAGTCGTTCACCTCCGTCGAGCTGGATTCGAGCCTGAGGTTCAGGGTTCCTCCCGAATCGAGCGAGAACGCCGCGCCGCTCTACCTCTACTGGTACATTGGAGACCGTTTGGTGGCCTCGGGCTCGAATCTTCGCGAGCTCGGTGCCGTTCGGGGTCCGGCCAGTGACAGAACGACACGTCGTCGAAGAGATTGACCAGACCGGACTCAGCGATCGACTTTGACTGGCAAAATCGGAGCCCCGATCCTGATCTCCTGGCCGCCGACAACTTCTCCGCACGCTGGACGCGTGAAGGTTTCTTTGCGGCCGGTGTCCAGCATGTCGGAGAGGACAGAGGGCTCGGCGGGGTCTCGCTTCACAGGGGCACGCCGTCCTCCTCGATGGCCCAGCCGATGGGGCTTCGGCGGGCGTATTGCCACTCGCCGACGCTGTAGGTCAGCGGGGCGTACTGCGACTAGTCGTGCGGTCGGTCAGCGTGTTTCTCGACATTTAGGGCTTTCCACTGAAGTCCTGGGTTGCTGCGGATACGCTGTTGCAACCCCATCTCGTCGGTCAGCAGCTCGGGTTTGATCGCCCCTTCGCCGTTGAGGCCGTTGAGGAACTCGATCTCGTTGTCGGTCAGCGGCAGCACGGTCCCGAGGAGGTCGCGGGTCTCCTCGATGAGCTCGTTCGTCCACTCCTCGACGTCGTGCGCTTCCGGTCGGATATCGTGCCGAAGCATGGGCAGCAACTGACGCTTCACGTCTTCGACCGTCGTCGTTACGGTGCTCGTTGCGACGGTCCGCCAGTCTACACGGTTGATGCCACCGTAGACGACGAACGCGATCCGGAGCTTGGCGGGCTCGAAGGAGCGGCTCTTGAGGAGCTCGCGCGAATCGAAGAGGTCTCGGCTGGCTCCTCTCGCCAGCAGCGCAGCGAGCTTGCCGGCGGCGAGCTCGTGATGATCCAATACGGCGACCTGCTTCGCGCGATCGCCGATGAATTCGAAGGAGTCCCGCTTCGTTGGAGACCAGAGGGGCACGCGAAGCATGTAGTTGACGTCGACCTCGAGGATCGCAGAACGCCCGAGCGCCGAGATGTAGGACAGTCGCCACTTTCCGCCTGCGTGCTCGTTTGGAGCGCGCTTCACCGTGAGTCCAAGTCGACCGAGCACCTGCTTGAGCGCGACATCGACCGCTGGGCGCTCCGCGATCATCGTTTCGCGGTCCGCCGCACCGATGTAGTTGAGGTCGATGTCCACCGAAAGCCTGGGCACGTCGAACACGAAGAGTTTCAGCGCCGTTCCGCCCTTTAGCGCGATACGGGGTTCGAGAAATGGGTGCGCGACTATCCCATTCAGCAGTTGCACGAGCCGCCACACCTTTTCGAGGGAGTCCGTGGTGAAGCCCGTCTTGGCCGCTGCACGCTGCAGTTGCTCTCTTGTCAGCATTAGGCGAGCTCTTCCCAGGTGCGGCGAAGCACCGGCTCCGGCACGATCAGGTTCCACGGTTGCGTCAAGCGTCCCGGCTCGCGCGACGAGTCGAAGTATCGCGCCTGTTTTGGGGCGTGTTCCACGAGCGTCTCGAGGTGCGCGTCCTCGACGAAGAGCGCGTCGCGGTGTTGCTCGAGGAAAAAGCCGACACGGGCGACCGTCATCGCCGAGCGCAATGCGAGCGCGTACGAGATGACGGCGTTGAGGTCGAAGAACTCGACCATCTCCAATGAGCGCCAGATCTCTTCCCAGCTCCCGCCGAGCGTCGGCGAGTGCAGTACGTCCACCATCGCGCGCTCGCAGGTGGTCACACGGACGAGGCCACCGCCGCTCATCACGAGGTCGACGCCGCCCCCGATGTCTGGGAGATCGGCGACCGCCTTGGGCGGTCGGATCGGGACGAACTCGGTCGCGCCGAACTGGAAGGCCCTGGTCGGGTGGCGGGTGAAGAAGGTGAGCCGGCTCCACATCGAGTAGGTGCGGCCGTGAAACTGAAGCGCGGCGTGATGGCTGACGGTTGCGTCGACCGCCGCTTTGGTTGCGACGAGGTAAGCGTCCGCTTCCACGGCGTCTGCGCTGCTCCCCGGTGGTACCGTGACATAGAGCCCCCGGCGCACCCGCACGATCCGACCGCTGCTGCAGTGCTTGCGCAGCAGGCTGTCGACGGTACGTGGACTCCGTCGCCGACGGCTTTGCGAGAACTCCTCGTGGGTGAACACGGGGTGCGTCGCGAAGAAATCTTCGGACGACAACTTGCTCCTCCTACGCAATACACGCACAAAAGGTGCGTATTTCGCTCGCTCGGAACAAGTAAACCGTGCCACATATCTCTGTCTGTCGTCAAGCGTTACACGCACCCACAGTGCGTGTAACGCTACACAATGCACACCAGCGACACTCCCCAACTCGCTTCAAAACCACTCCCACACCGCAACATCCTGCAATCATTCGCGTCGCCAAAGAATCGCCGCCCCGAGCGAAAAAAGATCACCAAATCGCGCAACGTTCGGAGCGAACCGCGGATAACAACAGTAGAGCCGTCGAACAAGAAGGCGAGCGGCAGGCACCCAGCGCCGATCACCCGAGCCGACGCGACAACTTTGGTCAAACGTGAGAAGAAGGAGAGAGACGATGAGCGACCACAACCACGACAAACACCGCGACGCGACGAGCGACGAGCGCGTCCAGCAGCAGCGGCAGCCCGCCCCCGAGCCGAGCCTCGCCGAGCAGGTCGTCGCGCAGTTTCGGATGCAGAACCCCCGCGCCTGGTTCGAGGCCTCGCCCCTCGAGCGCTTCCAGGCGCGCCAAGCCGCCTTCGACCAGCAGCGCCAGCTGGTGCTGCAGATGAGTCGCCACACCCTCGGCCTGGGGCCGGCGACCCAGCAGGTCAAACAGATCGCCGGCGCCGGCCTGCAAGGCGCCTCCACCGGGATGCCGTTCCAGCAACAGATCCAAAGCTCCTTCGGCAAGCACGACGTCTCGAGCGTCCGCTCGACGGTCGGAGGCCCCGCCGAGCAAGCCAACACCCAGCTCGGCTCGCTGGCCTACGCCTCGGGCGACGCGATCGCCTTCCGCCAGCAGCCCGACCTCTTCACCGCGGCCCACGAAGCCGCCCACATCGTCCAACAACGCGCCGGCGTCTCCCTAAAATCCGGCATCGGCCAAGTCGGCGACACCTACGAACAACACGCCGACGCCGTCGCCTCCCTCGTCGTCCAAGGCAAATCCGCCGAGTCCCTGCTCGACCGATTTGCCCCCGGGAACTTGGCTACCGCCAAAAGCCCGACAGGCGTTGTTCAACACCGAAAAGGAACGTCGGAGTCGAAGAAGAAGTCGTTAGCCACAGCCAATCTGACCAAGAAGATTCCGGTCGGAATGGCACTGGGTGCCGGTATGTTGCTGAGCAAGAACTCCTGGAAACCGATGATCGTGCCCCGTGGTGGACAACTCCTTGGAAACGCGAAGAAAAATCGTCTCCTGAGCGTGGTCGAGGATTGGATTGGAAAGTACAACGATGCCGCGATGCCGATTGCGGGCGCATTCGCAGCCCGCGGACGCATTCAGATCATGGACAGCGCGGGATTGGATCACATGAATCCAAAAAGCTATGTCGCGGAATTCGAGAAACTGGGAACACTTGCCGAGTCGGACGCCCAGCTCAAGATCTTGCGCGGCCAGGTCAGCAATTCCGCTGACGTTCCGTCTGCGCTCGCGAAGGTGCGATCTGCGCAGGCTATGTTGCGAAGCGTGAGATTGGCCCTGCAAAAGCAGCGCAATCTTGCCAAGAAAGCGTCTCTCCTCGCACGCAAAGCGAAAATGCACGACAAGGTCGCAGCGATTCAAGCCAGAATTGCGGCCATCACTGAAGCGATCACTCAGGTGGAGGCAATTGCGGCCAAGGTGGCTAGTGTCTATGCGACGGCCGGCGCGTCGCTCACGATCACAGACGAC
>JAGQJP010000871.1 GCA_020430585.1 Myxococcales bacterium
GTTTGCGGCGCGTCGACGAACCAACGCTTCGCACCTCGTCGGGTGTGCTCGCCTCGAGATCCTCGTCGACGTCGACGACTTCGTCACTCACCGCCGGCAGATCGGGCGTCGTTCGTTCGTCCTCCGCCGCTGGCTCGCTCATCAGGTCGGCATCGGCGACCTCCGCCTCTTCGATCGAATCGAGATCCAGCTCTCCGTCGTCCGCATCGGTGGCCGCAGGCTTCTCATCGGCGCTCTGATCTTCCAGGTCGTCGGTGATATCGATCGCCACCGCCTCCATCTCGACGGTCCTGCGTCGCATGTCCGGCGCCTCTGCGTCGAGATCGAGGGCGGCGATGTCCTCTTCGATGTCCGATTCGTCGCTCATCCCCCGGACGGTAACCACGGCGCGCCCCGTCTCGTCGCGCCGAACCTCGACCTGCTCGAAAATCGCCGGGTCGACGCGCATTTCGACGGTCGCCTTGGTCGAGGCGGCATCTTCGAGCTGCGCCTCGGTCAACGCCGCCGGAGCCCCCTCGGAGCCCGCGGCCGATCCGACCGAAACCCCGAGGCTGACCCTCTCCTCGGCGCCGATTCGCGCCGCCTTTTCGCTCTCGACGAGCTGATTCAACGCCGCGAGGGCCCCGGTCTCGGCTTCGCTTTCGCTCTCGGCCGCCGCGCCAGGCACGCGAAGCTCGACGGTCGGTACGCTGTCGGGGTCGGGACCCTTCTCCGTGGCGACGAGACTGGTCAGAGCCGCCAGCGCCTCGCTGCGTTCGTCCTCGTCGTCGTCGCTCTGGGCCATCTCCTCGTCGAGGGAGCGCTCCGTCTTCTCCTGCTCGACCAGCTGGGTCAGCGCCGCCAACGCCGTACCGACGCTGTCGTCCTCATCGTCGAGATCGATCTCTTCGGCCTCCTCGCGCTCGGCGCGCGTTCGCGCCGCCGGCTTGACCGCCGTGCGATCTTCGTCGCGTTCGTCGAGGTCCAGCAGCTCGTCGGGCTCGATCAGATGCTCCTCGTCGTCGAATGTTCGATCGTCGCCATCGAACTGGGGATCGAGCTCGGGCAGCGAGGGCGGAATCTCGGTCGACGCCGTGGAGACGACGTCCGGCGAGACGACGGCCAACGGATCGAGGTCTCCCTGCTCCAGCGTTCGCAGCTTCTCGCGCTCTTGGGCCAGCTCGCCCGTGGTGTCGCGCAGCCGAGCGCTCAGCGTCCGAACGAAGCTCCAGAGCAGCTTGACGGCGAGCGTGGCATCGTTGCGCAGCAGATCGAAGAACTGATCGCGGGTGAAGACGACGCTCTCGAGCGGTTTCGCCGCGCGGGCCGTGGCCGATCGGGGTACGCGGTCGATCAGAGCCATCTCGCCGAAATGGCAGCCAGCCCCCAGGTGGGTCAGCTCGACCCCGTTCTTGATGATCTGAACGTCGCCGGCGAGGACGATGTAGAGACAATCGCCGTCGTCGCCTTCATTGAAGAGGATCGTCCCCGGCTCGAAGAGCTGCTCCGAGGTCACCTCGAGAACGCGCAAGAGCTCTTTGTGATTGAGGTATTTGAAGAGTGGAATCAGCTTCAGCGTGTCGATCTTCTTCTGCGTCGCATCGTAGCGCTCGGCCTCGGAGGGGTTGAGGACTTTGACGGCGACGGCGGTGATGTTGTCCTTGCCCCCCGCCTCGTTCGCCGCATCGATCAGGCGATCGACCCACGAATCCGGACGATCGGTATCGAGATAGTCGAGCAGAGGCTCGCCCTCGAAGTAGCCGTGCAGTCCATCCGAGCAGAGCAGAAAGAAATCGCCTTCCTGGATGTCGCACTCGTAGATGTCGACGTCGACCGTGTCGAAGACCCCGACCGCGCGGGTGACGGCGTTCTTGAAGGGAAACTTGATGTCTTTCTCGGACTTGACCTTGCCGCGCTCGATCAGCTCGTTGAGCAGCGAGTGATCCTTGGTCAGCTGGTCGATTCCCGTGCCGCGCACGCGGTAGATCCGGCTATCGCCGACGTGAGCCATGAAGCCCTCGTCACCGACGATCAGGATCAGGCTGAGGGTCGTGCCCATCCCGCGCTTCTTCTTGTCCTTCTGGCCGATGTCGTAGATCTTGTAGCAGGCGTATTTGACGGCTTGTTCGAGCAGGATCCGGATGTCTTCTTTGCTGGTGCCCTCTTCTTTTTGGGCGTAGCGCTCGATCAGGTCGCGGTTCAGAGAGATCTTCTCGTGGACCTCCTTGACCGCCGTCGCGCTGGCCACCTCGCCACTGGCGTGCCCGCCCATACCGTCACAGACCACGTACAGGTTCAGCTTCTTGTCGACCAGGAAGTTGTCCTCATTGTGCGAGCGCTTCCGTCCAACATCGGTGCGGGCCCAAAATTGGATTTTCATAGATTCTACGGCCTTCCAAGCGGGAATTGGTCTGTTGTCCGGGTCATTTTGAGTGTACCGGAATGCGAAGAAAAGTCAACGAAAGGATTCAACAATTCGGACAGTTAGATCGACCGGGGTGTCATCTTCGGAGCGCCGCGTGGCGGAGGGGAGAGCGAGCGAGCATCCGCGCGATCGGTCGCTTCAGAGAAAGCCTTTGAGTTTGTCCAGTCGCGAGGGGTGGCGGAGCTTTCGGAGGGCCTTGGCCTCGATCTGGCGGATGCGCTCGCGGGTGACGTTGAAGTCCTGGCCGACCTCCTCGAGGGTGTGGTCGGACTTGCCGCCGATGCCGAAGCGCATGCGCAGGACCTTCTCCTCA
>JAGQJP010000872.1 GCA_020430585.1 Myxococcales bacterium
GGGTCGAGCCGCTCGGCGTCGAGCCGCAGCGCCTCGGTGTCGTCGCCGATCTGGAAGGGTTTTAGGGAGATTCGTTGAATCGTCTCGCGCTGCAGCTGCTCGTCGAGCTGGGAACCACTGGAGAAGAGATCGTCGGGCGCGTAACAGAGCTGTTGCTCCTGGACCGCGTCGGCGTACTCGCTCTCGAGGTTGTCGCGAAAGCCGTCGATCGTCGAGGCGAAGCGGTCGCCGTCGATCGTGATCCAGATCGCGTCGGCGGGGATGTGCGCCACCATCGGCTGCAGCTGCTCGTGGAAGGCGGGCAAAAGGCTCTCGATCCCGAAGAAGTAGATCTCGTGCCGCAGGTCGTCGAGGAGCCGGCGGATCGTCGAAGAGGGCAGCTCCAGGCGGTCGGCGAGCTCGCGCAGCCTCCGCTCGATCGCCGTCGTCTTGTCGAGGAGCAGAACCTCGCGCACGGGGCCGACGTAGGCCTCGTCGATATCGCCGCAGGTTCGCTGCGTCTCGGTTTCGAAGAAGCGGATCGATTCGACCTCGTCACCGAAGAGGTCGATCCGCATCGGGTTTGGATAGAGCGGGCTGTAGACGTCGATCAACCCGCCACGGACGGCAAAGGTTCCGGGATCTTCGACCAGGCTTACCGACTGGTAGCCGCCGTCAACGAGTCGGCGCAGGAACGCGGGGCGATCGAGCTCCTCACCCTTGGCGACGACATCGGCAAAGGCGCTCAGCACCGAGGGCGGGACCGTCTTTCGCGCACAGGCGAGGGCGGTCGTCACCACGACGCGCGCTTCGAGCCCCTGATTCAGGCGCGTCAAACCCGCCAAGAGACTCATCATCTCGCGGCGGGCTGGTGCCGATTGACGGTAGGGGTTCTGGTCGAGCTGGGGCAGCGTCACCACGGGATCGAGTCCGTTGCCAGGTCCGCAGAAAAACTGGAGATCCTCGACGAGATCGCGCGCGGCCTCCTCGCGGTCGGTGATCACGACGACCTGGCGGCCCGTCAGGTGTTGCAGCTGGGCGATGACGAAGGCGAGAAAGCTCGTCGGCTCACCACAGAGCTCGATCGAGCGTGCGCCGCCCGCGATTCGACGGAGCAGCTCGTCGATCAGGTGCGAGCGCGCCTCGGCCCTCTCAGTTGCGAATCTCTTTGGGGTTCCATCTACGATCATATCGATTCACGAGGATCCGATTCACGCCGGGTATCTGGCGCAGTTGTTTGGCGAGCGTCTCGTAGGTCCCGACGATCACGATCATCACGTCGTTGGGATGCAACACGGCTCGCAACGTCGTCTTGACCTCGGCGCTGCTGGTTCGCGAGATCCGCTCGAGATAGTGCTCGAGGTAGTCGACGGGCAGCCCGAGCAGCTCGAGGCGAAGCGCTTCGGCGAGCTGCTTCTGCGCCGTTTCGATGCGAAAGGGGAAGCTGTTCTTGATGTAGCTCTTGGCGAAGGCGACCTCTTGGTCCGAGAGCCCGTCGGCGACGAGCGTTTCGAAAAGCGTGAGCCCGAGCTTCAACGCCGGAATGCAGTCCTTGTTCGCCGGATAGAAGCGGAAGAAGTAGCGCCCGATCGTGCGCCCCACCTGGTTGTAGCTGTAGGCTCCGTAGCTCCAGCCACGTTTTTCGCGGATCTCCTGGATCAGTCGCGCCGTGAACGTACCGCCGAAGATCGTGTTGGCGATCTCGAGGGGAAAGAAGTGGCGGCTCGTCGCACGGATTCCGAGGTGGCCGACGAAGACCTGGGTCTGGGTCCGTTTCGGCTTGTCGACGAACAGCAGCGTACGCCCTTTCGGTGGCTTCGCCGGGGCGAGTGTCACCCGTCGAGCCTCGCCCTTCGGCAGGCGGGCGAAGTACTTGCGCACCAGCGCCGTCGCCCGGGCTCGATCGATCGTACCCGAGAA